>JACUTO010000201.1 GCA_014859755.1 Candidatus Bathyarchaeota archaeon | reverse complement strand
TAGGATGCTTCCTCGCATGCACCTTCAAAATTTCACCCATGTTCAACAAAACCATACTTGCCCCATCCCCACTTTTCGCAACCATAGAGAAGGCTTGACAAGCGTTTAAATTGTTTACCTAAGCAAAATGAGGCGGCATTCTCCGCATATCTTGTCTTTTCTTACTCTTCTATTGCTTAATAATTTTGCTTGGTCGGATATCCTCTGCATATAACAATGGGTCATCATGGGAAAATACGCCCATTACAATAACTGGGTCTCCATTTTGGGCTTCGCTAATTTGTGAATAAAGGTCGACGCTATCATAGGAATAGCAGACCAGAATTTTTCCGTCAAGCCTGAAGAAGAGCCCGTCCAGATTTCCAAGGTCACTTATCCTTCCAAACACATGAACCACTTGCCCATCATATTTTATGGGGTTAGCCAAAAGTTCATTTACTGTTAACGTTGCTGGATATTCTTCCTTCGCTTTCTGGATTTTATCTGCGTATATTGTGGAGCCTTCCTTAAAGAATGTGCCTATCACTCTCACGTAATCACCGTTGTTAATACCCTCCGCAACAATCTGCTCAGAGAGATCAATTCCATAGTACTTGTAACAAACCAGCAGCTTTTCGTTTAGTATGAAGAACGATCCTTCAAGATGGACGAGGTCACTTACCTTTCCGACGAAATATAGCCTCCAACGATCGTATTTAGATGGATTATTAAGGAGCTCATCCATGGTCACCAAGTTAGATGTTTCCTGAGGCGTAAAGACCCTAACCAATAAGGGAGGTCTATCCACAGTTACCTTGAAACCCATGAGACTATATTTCCTCACAAGTCCGCGTATGGTGAGGCACTCTTGTGGATCAACCAGCAAGATTCTCGGGTCATTTGCAAGGTTTTTCACAGCATCTACTCTTACAAATGCCTCAAAAGAAATCACGTTTATCATTCTCAAATGCCCCTTGATGGGTTGAGTGATGATCTCTTCAAAGAACTCTGAACTGGGTCCATCAAGGATGAAAAATTCTAACCTTCCACTTGTTTCGTTCTTTACATTGATTGCAAGGCGGTTTGGCCCATTGCCATCACTTTCAGCAAAGTAGTAATTTCCATAAAGGTTTTTGAAATCAGTCGACTCTAAAGGCTCTTTAAAAGTTGCAGTTATTTGCACTTTCCTGTCCGCACTTAGAGATTTTAGCAGTTCGTTTAGGGCATTCGTCCTCGAGTTTACATAGGCTAAAAGGTCCTCTTCGCAGGTTATGTAGTTGTGTAGTTTTATGCTAATGTACCATTTAGGAGTCTCATATATGGGGTTTTTATATACCACTATGGCGCCGCCAGGAAACAGCACCCTCTCCACAACCTCGGTTACTCTTCCACTTTCCTCAACTTGCGAAAACAGTATCGGAGGTAAAATCACGGCGGCAAACGTACCTAAAACGACCATTCCAACTAAAATCGGAACGTATAGTGGTATCGCCAGTCTCGTAAAATATGTTGAAACTGGCTTTTTAGGCCTTGGACACCAATTCCACAACCTTTTACGAATACCCACCTTTCATTCACCCATAATCTTTGAGAATAAAATTTCAGCTAGGGTAGAAGGCAACATCAGGTCAGGATTTTCCGGAAGCTGAATATTTCGATCTTCTGCCTCGGCTAGTAACATTGTTTTGCAGACTTGGAGTTGATCGCAGTTCTTACAATCTCCCTCATGCCTGTACCAAATTTGAACTCCGTTTCTGGCTGAAAAGGTGATCATAGTGTCAGTTTGGAATTCTGGGCTATAGCCTACCAAGAATCCCCTAGCAGGATCAACAGTTTTAACCCTTATTTTGTTGATCTTCGCTGTTTCTAAAAGTGCTTGGGAGACTTTAGTGTTAGCGACGTTGAGGGCCTTATGAACGGTCTGGCGGGTTACGTTTAATCTTCGGGCAATGTTTGCCTCTATGAGACCTTTGCTTTTTAGGTTCCAGATTCGCTTCTGTCTTGGAGTAAGGTAACCTGTGCTTAAAGCCATGATCGGTTCCTATAGTAAGCCTTTAAAGGCTGACAATATAAACTTTTCTAGGAGACAAAACTATGGTAGGAAGTAAGTCGGGAAGAAACACTTCGATCATCGTCGCCACGACATTTTTTGCAATTTTCGGTATCCTTGCGATGATAGTGGGAGTTGTTGACTTGATGAATCCAATCTATCCTTGGGGACAGAGACTTCCAATACTTGGCCACATGGCTTTAATAGTCGGCATTCTGTCTTTAGTGGCAACAGGCTTATTATGGAAGTTGAAACGGTTAGGCGGGTATCTAAGCATTGTTTCATTTGTGATCGCCTATGGAGTTAATGTGTATGTTGGAGAGCATCCACTCGTACACGCAATTGCAGGCGCCATAGTTGGTTTGATACTGCTTTTGCCTCTCGCCCTCGCATGGAGAAGTCTTTCTTAATTTGCACAGTATCTTCTGCTAATTACAAACGAAATCGTTGACAAAACTATTGGCTGGACGTGAGGGCATCTTTGACGAAACTGTGGTTAGGTTTTGTCAGAAGTTATATATCTTCCTCATCTTCTATCAAAGAAAACGAGGTGTTTGTAATGGAGGTAAAGAAGGTAGCCGTCCTAGGAGCTGGACTGATGGGTCATGGAATTGCTCAAGTCGCGGCTCAAGTTGCGAAGTATGAGGTTAGTCTAAGAGACGTGAAGCAAGAGTTTCTAGACAACGGAATGAACATGA
>JACUTO010000018.1 GCA_014859755.1 Candidatus Bathyarchaeota archaeon | reverse complement strand
TGCGCGCGCGAGATTAAGAGATGCGGTTTAAAACCTGCGAAAGACATTATAGAAGGTATATGTGTAGATTCCTATCAAAAAGTCATGACAGGTGATCCTTACGCGATGGAGATTGTAGGCATAGACATTATTCAAGTAGTTGAAGTGGTCATAGCGTTAGCTACCACCTACTTGATTGCAAGAATTGTATCTAAAACTCTCGTAAAGATTTTTGAGAAGACACCTTTCCCGGAGGAGATTGAAAAAGGAATCGTGAGGATTTCGAAATATGTGATATACATTGTCGGAGTTTTTGTGGTAATCGCTCTCTTAGGTTTTGACCTCACTTCACTGATTGTAGGATTGGGTGCCTTCAGCATAGCCATCAGCTTTGCCATGAGCAACATAATTCAGAACCTCGTCTCAGGAATATTGGTGCAGGCTGACAAGGCCTTCAAAGTTGGAGATGAAATCGAAGTAAGGGTTGGTGGTAAAGACTATGAGGGGAAAGTTATGAAAATGAGGATCAGAACAACCATCATAAAAACCAAGGATGGCGACACCGTGTCCATACCTAATTCCATATTCATAAACAACCCGGTCACCAGAAAAAACAGATACCCTAAACAAGTTTAGCTATCCCATTTGGCAGTCAACATCATAGAAAAGAGGCTTGAGGAGCTCATTAACAATCTTTAGTATTTAATTTTTTTAACAGACATTCCGTGTTAAGCGGTTAAGAGGGCTTTGGCCATTTTTAGGCCAAACAACGGATGTTTCAGAAATTTGCGTCCAACACGCTTTATGTCAGTTCCATTGGCTAGGTCCAAGATGTCTCGGGGCTCAAGTAAACTGGCCAAATTATTCAGATCACTATCATTCAGCTTTTCAAGCACCTTCAAGGCTCTAAGGCTGTCTCTTATACGTTTACCCCAATGCTCATTATAATGCTCAGCATACTTCACAAGTTTGCTATAAGATAGATTCTCTTCCTCCAAAGCCTCAACAGCAGTCTCCCCTGCCATTCTTCCTCCAACTATTGAGGAATGAATGCCTCCACCTGTGAGCGGTATCACCTGCCCAGCGGCTTCCCCCACCAACATCACGTTGTCGTCAACTATTTTATCCGACAATCCGCTTATCGTAACCGGGGCTGCTTCAACCCAGATTCTTCGGGCTTTAGCAAAAATTCCCGAGTTTTGTTTGATGAACTTGTCAAGATACGGTTTTGCGGGTCTCCCACGTACTCCTATGCCCACTTTGGCTTTTCCGTTCCCCTTCGGGAATATCCACGCATACCCTAATGGAGCAACTTCGTTCCCAAAATAGAACTCGGTGGCTTGTGGATCACTTAAGTCACAGTTTTCCATAAGGTACTGAACGCACGGGATGATCTCCCTTTCTCCACTCTTTTCGAAACCTAATTTGCGCGGAACAATTGATGTGAATCCATCTGCACCCAAAAGAAGGTTGGTCTGCTGTTCATCTTTAGAGGTTGTTACCTTAACCGCTGTGCCTTTATGCTCCAAGTCGACCACAGCCTGATTCATATAGATCTTTGCGCCTGCTTCCACAGCCTTTTCAGCAAGACACTGTAGAAACATTGCTTTGTTAACAACGTAGCCTGCTGCGATTTCTTCTTTGATGGTTATGTTTTTCCGGTTTGGAGCGTAGATCGACGCACATCTAATTTCCTGAGCAATAATGTCGCTTGAAGGAGCCATCAGGGCGTCCTCTAGCGTTTGCTTGCTGATCGCTTCTCCACACGGTTTTGCGCCGAGATACCGCGCCTTCTCAAAAACAGCTACTTCAAACCCGCTATTGGAAATAATTCTTGCCGCAGTCAGCCCAGCAGGGCCAGCCCCAGTCACGATGGTATCATATTTCATGTGTACCATCTTCACTCCTTGGAACGAATATTTTAGATTAGTGAGCCATACGCATCCTCAAATGTTCCTACACCTTTACCCAAATCGCATAAAGTGATTACTTGATCAGTGGTCTTCAGGTTAAATTCTTTGGCTATAACAGCGTATTCTATGTAAACCTGTGAGCCCCCACCTTCCATAGTGAATCGTTTTGTTGAATAAGCTTCTAGGGCAATTCTAAGTTTCTTATCATCATCCTGTCCTTCAACAATCCATGTTGGCGTTTTTCCTTCTTTTTTGGAGATTTTAAGTTGGGGCTTCTTGAACTTGATGATCTTTTTTCTTCTGTAATCGTGAAAAGTCAGAGATCTATGGAAATATCTTTTTGATTCCTTTCCAGTTTTGAGACAAAAGAGCGAAGTTGAAGAACCATTTTGAAAAAACACTCTTCCCCAGTGAAAGGGGCCGAATGTCGTGATGCCAACAACTTTTTGTAGGTGCGCTGTTCCTTTGAATTTTTCTCCCAACACATTACCTTCAGCCAATGAAAAAGCATCCACCCAACCCATGCCAAATGGAGGTATGAACACTCCATGCGCATATTTATCTTCAAGATAATCACCTTCTCTAATATCTAAATCAATGATGTTACCTACCTTCAGTTTATAATTTGGAAAATTGCCGCTAAGCACCATTTCTTGATCTGCAATATCAGAAACTATCCTTTTTCTTTCCGGGTAAACAGTTGTTACGGCGTTGGTGTCTCCTAAATCATGCATTTCTTTTCCATCGTATGCCCAGCCAGCTGCAACGGCCTGAAATTTGTTTTCTGTCAGTTTCCTGAGCACAAATTTTTTGTCGTTAAATAACATGTCCTGCCCGTGTTTCCTAAATAATAATAACATCACCTGCATCGGTTTTTCTCCATCTCGACCGAAGAAAAGGAACCACCAGTATTCTTTTCCCAAGGGAGGCAACATTTCGGTGCTGTACATAACGCGATCTAACACCGCGTTGCTTACGTTCGGCCCATTTACAGAAGCAAGTTCATGTATGAGACCATAAGTTTCTTTGATTCCTTTTATCTGATTTATCTTGTCCTTGATTGTGTTGATAGCTCCTGCAGAACTCAAAACTAGTTTATCTTCTAATTGACCAAACATTTTATCACATCTTGTTTTTCATATTTTCATGAAGGAATGTGACAGCACAGTCTATGCCTATTGCGGCAAACAATCTGAACACATTCCAAACGCCTTTCACATTTCGTGCTGATTTTATCAAGGAAATGCATGTTCTTATCAAAATCAACGACAAATTATCGTCAATTGAATTTATTGCCCCATTTAAGTCGATGTCAATGTTTATTGTCGCGTCATTCTGTTTTCCAGAAACAGTTTTCGTGTACTCTACAGTGCCACTGCTGCCACTCTTGGTTTTTATGATGTAGCTAACGGGGGGCTGTTCCTTATATATGAAAGCACACTGTATCTTTTGCGAACCTAGAATTCCAAGAAACCTAGACATTTCTATGACATCGTGCATGTCTATTTTTCTTTCTTTTTCTTCACTTTCAGCATCTACGATTGCCTCTAGAACCGCATTAAGATGATTCTCAAATTCTTTTTTTCGCAGATCACATCCAGCATTTCTGCCAAATCTCACCTTTCCGACAATATCTTCTATGAAATATTCTAATGACACCTTCTTGTCCGACCTCTTCCGCAAAACTTTAACTCTATCTATGAACGTGTTTAACGTCCAAAATCTTGCCATGCAATAGGTTTGCAATTCTTCCAGTCGTTTTCTGCTCATCCCATTTAATCTGAACACAGAATGCATTTCATCATATTTTGTCCAATCGCGCTCGACAATCAAACCCTTTTTATCGAAATTGTTGTGAAATTCGGTTCCAGGAAACGGTGTCGTGATGCCAAATGCCGCGTTCATTAACCCTATCTCTTTAGCGTAAACCGGAAACTGTTTTATCTCCTCCTCAGTCTGACCTGGCAGACCGATGACAAAAGTGCCTGAAACGTTAGCACCATTATCCCGTAGTATTTTCATGGCCTTTCTTTGCATCTCAAGGGTTATTCCTTTCCGTGTGTTTTTTAAATCCCTTAAATTTGGACTTTCAATTCCTAATTCGTAATCGAGGATGCCGTTGTCACACATTTTTTTGATGAGTCGAGGATGCTTAGCAACGCTGTCTACCCTCGTCATAACGGAGAATCTTATGTCCAGTTTATTCTTGTGCAGCAAGTCGCACAAACGATCAATTGTTTCAGGATTGCCCATGAAATTGGGATCCACCACAAGAATTTGCAGCGGTTTCCCATTGTGAAAAGATACTACTTCTAACAGTTCTTCCATCACATTTTCAGGCGAGCGAAAACGCTGAAGACTCCTATTCATGTGGGGTTCGCAACAAAAGCTACACCGTCCCCAACAACCACGAGAGGTGCTGATGACATCAATTTCCCTATCGTTATTATTCATACGATTATTGTACTTTTGTCTCCTTAGGTGTCGTGCTGGAAAAGGTAATGAATCTAAGTTTTCAATCACAGGACGATCTTTGTTATGAATCACGTTTCCATCTTTCTTGTACGAAACTCCTAGAACACTTTCGGCAGAACCTTTTTGCACCAGCTCTTTTATCGTATGCTCCCCTTCACCGCGAACCACCATATCAACGTGTGGATGTGAAAGTAATTCGTCTGGCACGAGGGTTGGATGATAGCCTCCCAGTATGGTTGTTATGCCATTTTCTTTGGCGATTTTGGCCAGACGCAATCCCTCGTTGTGATCGGTGGCCGACATTGTTATTCCCACTAAATCAGGACGAAAAAGATCAAGAAAATACTTGAATGAGCGTTGCTCAAGCTCCATATCAATTATGTGAACTTCTTCAACGACGTACTCTATTGACGCGGCGATGTATTCCAAGCCTATGGGAATCAAGTCTGATGCAAAGCCTAAACCTTTTCTTCCTTTTGGTTTCACCAACAAAATTCTTTTATAGGTCATCTTGAACGCACCTTTTTCAGATAGGTTAGTGGTTTGACGGCGTATTTGGTACAAAGTAAGTTGTGAAAAAGTTGCATATTTCAGGTAACTCCAGTCATATTCCAGATAGAATCCTTTACAATTTTTCCATGTTTTGCTCCATAGTAGAGACCAGAGACCAACCCGGTCAAAGGAAGAAAGAATTTGGTAACAACGTTGCAAATCAAGGGATTGCGAAATCGATATTCCAAATAGGATGATCGCCAAACACTAGCGTTATATTCCCAGCATTTTGTGAGAAGCTCCCATCGTGCCTTCGAAAGGGAATCCAATTCAGCTCCACATTGATTGTTTAGAAGGCAGCTTTCTAGGGGAACGAAAAGCAATGGGACAAAGAAGGCTCTATATTTGTTTAGATCATCGATCAATTGGAGTGTCTCTGTTACGTCGTCTTCGGTTTCATCTGGTAGACCTATAATTAATGTAGCTAATGGATACCAATCGTTGTCGTTTAAAATTCCAAAGGCTTGGCAGACAAGCTCGCTCCATTCTTCAGGTTTAAATGGAAGCGGTTTTCCTGCCATGTATTTTCGGATAAGACGGGTACTCCCTGTTTCTATTCCCGTCTCAGCTGTCACAATCGGTTTTCCACGATAGCCATAACAGTTGTGTTCGATCAGTATTTCCGATATTTCCCTGACTATAGTAGGATCGTAGACGGCTGGAGCCAATGACATGTGAGATGGTTGAACGCCTTTTACTCCCGGGTGCGATGCGACTTTTCTAAGTAATTTTATAACCGCTTCCTTGTCAGGGATGAAACCGTTGTTTTCGGCACCGTATAAGAAAATGTCTTCTGTGCTGAGAGTGATCATCTTTGCTCCTTCTGCGAGGTTGACCTCCACCTCTTTCATGATCTTATCGAGTGGAAAGTCCCTTCTTTCTTGCATTGTAGGTGTGCAAAATTGGCAGTTTCGGCCACAGCCTCTTGAGATTTCTACGCACCCATGAATCGATGCATGTTTAATCGTTGGTATTTCTTCATTCTTGGGGCTTGTCTTAGTGCGAACTACCTGAGGAAGATCCCCTCCTTTTATAGCTCTGGTAAAAAGCGCTGTAAGTACCGTTTCACTTTCTCCGATCACCACGCAATCGATTCCGTAAGATTTTGTTACATTTTTATGTTCAAGTTGCCATGCTCCACCACCGCCAACTATGATCTTCGGTTTATGTTTCTGTAGGCTTATGTACCTCATTAGATTTCTAAATTCTATAGAATTCGTGGGCTCTCCACCACCAATTAATGAAGAATATGTTTTACTAACGTACCCCATCCCTAAAGGGTCCATAGTTGATACGCCAACGACCTTCGTATCTGGACCTATGAAGGCGTCAAGATCGTAAGGATGAACAACAGCAACATCCGATTCGTCGAATCCATTTTCTAAAAGTACAGCCTCAACTTTTCTAAGTCCGTAAGGCGCATATTTTGCGGTACTGTTATGGTTGTTTTCTACTGGTGGATACAGCCACTTCCGTGGCAACCATAATGGTATTGGACCCTTTGGAAACCCCCCCATGAAGGCAAAAAACGAGCTTCTGTGAAAGTCACTCATCTCTGTCGCTGAAGCTGTTAGAACAATTTTTATTCCTTGTTTACTTAACATGTTTTTTCCTCATTTGGATCAAATGCGGGTAATTGAATGGTCATGCCTTTAATACGAGTCGCGTTCAGATTTCCTCTTTTCCTCAAATTCATGAAACCATTCCTTCTATGGGTTGGTTGGAAATATATTATAATTTACAAAACATTTAAATTTTGATATATATCTATCTTTTGGTGGTGGACACATGACCCAGAAAAGCCTTGCAGATTCGGTAGAGAGAGAACGTTCTCAGGCAGAAGCAGGAGCTAGGGAGTTTATCAAACAAAAACACTCTAGGGTGGAGCGAATCTTTCTGAGGACGGTGTATAGAGAGAGAAATACTTGGGTATTACATGGAGAAGTGCAATTCAAGCGGGCATATTTCTTCGGGGCTGAGAGGTCTTTCAGGCTTCAGATAAACCCGGAGACTGGGGAAGTCGCATCGTACGAGGAACATGCCGTTTCTCGGCGTAATGAAGTAAAATGAAAAGTGATACGAAGAACTTCCACTGTTTCTCGGTTTTCGGCGTAGCGGACTCTCACATAAGAGCCTGCAAGGCAAGTTTTGTGAGTGTTCGCATTGGTGGTGGAGTTGGCATCAAACTTTCCAATCTAATTTATACTTCGAAAAGAGAAAGGGCGTGATTATGCCCACTATCAGAGTGAAGAAGGCAAGCGGTTGATAAAAGAAGTAGTAGATTAGGAATTCCAGAAAATTGAAGTGTAGCTTTAGCTTCCTTGAAGCTGAGTAAAACAGAACGGAAAAGAGGAGGAAGCTTATGAAAAAATTCACCCAACTTGTTAAGAGAACTAGTGCTAATGAACTTGAAAAGAGAAATGGAATCAAGAAACTGAACCTTGTTGCCAAAAGCATAAGAATGAGATCAATAATTTTGTAGCCTAAAAAGTTCGAGAAAACATAACTGAGGACTATTGGAATTAACGTTGGAAAAAGAATAAGAATGCTTGGGATTGCAACGTGTGGATACTTTGCCGCGTACTTTATTAAGTTTCTCCAGTGATCCTTAAGCCATAAACCAGTACCTATACTCCACCTTTTTCTTTGAGCAAACCAGCTTCTCCAGTTAGAAGGGGCCTTTGTGTAAACCCCCACCTTATCTGTGTATTTGAACTGTTTATTCTTTAGGAGAACCTTAACCGCTATATCCAAATCCTCTGAAACCACCTTCGAAAACCCTCCAACCTCCCCAAAAGCCTCTCTTTTTATAGCAAAAGCGGCTCCATTAATACCGAAGCATCTCTTTATCAGCTTTGAATAAAGGTAGTTCCCAAAGTTGGAGCTGATGTACTCATAATTTACCATTCTCGGTATGAAGGAGTCTCTCCCAATTCTCTTTTTCACATCAAGAATATCAACTCCTTCCATCTCCCTTTCTATTACTCCCAAAAACTCCTTTGAATCCCCAAGTCTAACGTCGGAATCAAGGAAAACTAGAATTTCGCCCTCACAGTTTTTTACGGCACTGTTTAAAACATCCACCTTGCCCCTTCTTTGCCCATTTAAAGTAAAATTTACTTTGCTCCCATATTTCTTGGCAACTTCTAACGATTTTTCATTAGGTTTATCTATCATAACAAAAATTTCCTTGTTTTCATACGAGTCGTTTGTTAAATCTTCTAGTAGCTCTTCCAATGAATCCGAGTTCTCGTAAACAGGTATAAAGACACTAACTTTCTTCTCTTTGGGCGTCATTGTGCCATTAACCATCTTGATTTATTGTCGGTTTTCAAAGTCTGATACTAATTATGAACCGCATCGAATCAATCATTGAATTTGATACATAAAATTTAAGTGCCAACACTTCTTTCCTTCACGTTAAGCCCTTAGAAGCCAGCAATTTTTACGAAGAGCGTATAAGCCCACACTACGGCTATTGCGATGGTCCCATACTTTCTAGCTATTTTCTGTAGATTAACAACGTTTCTTGTTGAAGGTTTTCTCAACACATCTGCATATCGCATGGCAACGGGTATGGAAAGCGGAAGAAGTACAAAAAACAAAAGTAAGTGCTTGTAAGAAAGTAGACCAAAAGCTGAGTAGACAAATGGCGAGAAAAACGCCGTAAATAACATAAACCCAGCAACTATAACACCTTTCTTCTTCCCATACCTAACAGCAGAGGTGTTAATCCCCGTTTTACTGTCTACTTCGTAGTCTCCGACGGCTTGGATGATGTGGCACCCAGAATGAATCAATATTAGGGGCGTAACACCTAATATAATTGATGAAACACCAGCACTTAGGTTGTGAGTCACTCCCAAACCCATGAAGAACGGGAGAAGTCCGGCACCCAAACCTGAAACAATGAAGTCTGCAACCGGCACAGCCTTAAGTTTGAAGGGTGGAGCGGAATAGGCAGTCCATAATCCGAGATAGACAAGAAACAAGGGGGAAAGATGGAGATCGACTATGAAAACCAGAGTTAAGCCTAGGATGGACAGCGATAAGGAAAAAATCAACGCTTTCCGTGGTGTTATTCTTCCAGACGCAACGGGTAGACATGACTTAACTTTATTCTTTCGGTCCACCTCACGGTCGAAGTATTGATTCAAAACGAAAACACTGGCTGTAACAAGCGAGAAAGCTATAAACACTATAACGCCACGTTCAAAGGGCGTGAGATCAAAAAGAACGCTTCCCAAACCAAAGCTGAAAACCCATCCAAGCCAGCTATCAACTCTGCAAGCCCTAAAATATTGAAACATTCTAAGTCTTTCCAGTTTGCTTGATATTACAGATCGCAAAACTTTTAAATTTTGATATATATAAATTTTGGTGTTGTGAACATGTGACCCAAAAAACCTTAGTGGATGCATGTGCGGCATCCAGCCCGAAAAGCGGCAAAACTAGACCATGTGCAAGCACTGCGATACGAGTAGAGGCGAAAAATTGCCTGTTTTTGTCCAATTAGTTAGCTCCTTCAGCACTTCGGGCAGGTTTGACACAGAGAAAGATACCACATCAATAAACAGGATATTAAAAAAACCTTCAGGATAAGGGTGCTAGAATCTTGGACGTGAAACTTAGTTTTGGAAGCCGAGAACACATCACCACTATAGTTTACGTAATAACATATGAAGCCCAGGAACCCTATAGTGGTTCACGAAAAGAAATGAAGAAAAGATGTGCGCTTGGATAGAATAATGTGGTAATGGAGATGAACATGCTGGATGTGTTGCTTAGCATAGTTAGTATTGCCAGTGGAGTTGTGCTTGGAACTCTGCTAACTTGGATTATCAGCTATTACATGGGCAAAAGACTTCTTCCAAAGCTCCTAAAATCGCTAAGCGAAAATCCCGAGATCATAAAGGCAATTCAAACTTAAGGAAGAATTCAGAATCTGAAGAAGAACGAGTAGGAAAAACACATGCCAAGGAGGAATCGAAGAGAAAAAACTTTAAAAAATAACGCACGCATAAAGATACCCGGATAGAAAGGAAGTTAAAGTATGGATAATCCTCTAGTTTCTTTCATAGTAACAACCAAAAATGAAGAGGACTATTTAGAGAAATGTTTGAAATCTATAAGGAATCAAACTTATAAAAACATTGAAGTGATTGTTGTTGACTCTTTTTCTGATGATAAAACAGTTGAAATAGCTAGAAAATATGCTGATAAAGCTGTTGTTAAAGATTGTTTAATGCCTATGGGAAGAAATATTGGAGCCAAATACACTAATGGTGAGATACTTGCTTTTGTTGATGCTGACATAATTCTTCAAGATAATTGGTTAGAGAACGCTTTATCAGAATTGAAAGATAATGTTGTAGCTGTAACAAGTGATTTATTTCCAGATGATGAAGGTTTGAAAAATAAGATTCTTTACTGGTATCTTACTTTAAGTAAATCTCTTCTTTTTATGTTTGGAATTCCTAATGTTGGTCATAGTGGAACAGCTGCAATAGTTCGTAAAGATATATTCAACAAAGCTGATGGTTATCCAAATGATATTGTAGCTTGTGAAGATATAGCTTTTACATCAAGACTTGTGAAGTATGGTAAGATTAAATTCTCACGTAAGATACAAGGATATTTTAGTTTAAGGTTTTTTAAGAAATATGGTTATGTTAGAAGACTGACCTATTGGGGTAAAACGTTTTTTAAGTTTTTAATTACGGGATCAAGTGATGTTGTTTATGAAAGATAAGATTGGAAAATCTTCTGATACGCGGCGCACTTTTATCATGTGACTTAACCTATTCATTGGTCTTCTTTTTTGGTGTTTGAGCCTTCTGTAAGCTATCCATATATCGTAGTCTCTCCAATGCACAACTAATGCTCACGATTATTCCTAAGATGAGTAATGCCAATCCACTAAGTGTAAGCAATAGCCCTAAGAGGCTAGAGGGATGAGACGTGAGTTGATATGGGATGAACAGTAGCCAATGTGGGTTCTCGGTTGTGATAACAGTTTCGATTACTCCTCCTAAGAAAAAGATAGCGCCTGCAACAAACATTAAGTGTCCAGTAGTTTGTTGTGTCTGGACTCCTCTGCTTTTTCATGCAAGTAATTCCTGAGAGACAGTATGGTTCACATTCGTAGGTGTGGGAACCACGCTAGGTAAATCTTATGACTTAAAGCTAAGAATTACACATATGGATTTTAGTTAACTTACTACTTTCTTTGCAATGAAACTGATCGCTCGTAGAAACCTTGTGTGATAGAGGAGCAGAAGGATGATGGCTATGGAAAGAGCTGTCAAGAAGAATATGAGGAAAACTCTAGGGGCTAAATCGTCGTTACTTAGAAAGCTTATTGCTTTGCTCATCAAATAGTCTGTATCTTTTGAGATGATCATCAGCTAATCTCCACGAGCCTTCGGCTTTAACAATCGGTAGATGAAACGAATCGGCGCAGGAGCCAAGCTTATCTTGCCACTTCTAGCGTCTTGAATCATGGCTGGCAAGTCGTAATCGTAGTCATCCTTACATTTGCGAATCAATTTCCTGCTTCGGTTAATAGCGTAGGAAAAGACTAGTCTTAGTCCGTATCCTTTGCCCCCACTTTTCGTGAGGAAATATTCTTTAAGAAGGGTGCTTCCCCAGTCTAGGTTGTGCTCCCAGCATCTCAGGAAAAGCTCAGAATGTTTAGGTGTTATTTTCTCCAGCGTGAACGATTCCGCTTTATCTTTCAGTCCTCCCATAGAAACGAGGAAGAGGGGAACAATCAAACTTTTGAAATTCTTTAACTCTTCAAGAAGATCGACAGTTAGATCAATATCTTTTTCAGTTTCTCCGGGAAGCCCTATGATTAATGTGGCACAAGGAACCCAACAGTTTCTGGACAAGATGTCAAAGGCATCTATAACTACTTGCGGCCAGTCTTCTGGATTGAAGGGTTTGCACTTTCCTTTCATATGAGCCTTGATCAGCCGAGGGCTGCCGGTCTCTATGCCTGTTTGACCGCTGAGCCATCCTCCGTCTTTACCTGCCTCAAGAATGTTTGATATTTCCTCAACAACGTCTGGTGCACTCGCAACAGAAGAGAGGGCGAAGTGACTCACCCCTACCGCGTTAACACCCGGATAACTCCTCACCGTCTTGAAAAGGTCTATCACTGCCTCCTTGTTCACCTCTAAACCTTTAGCCTTATATCTGAGCACATCCTCTGCGTGCAGTAACGGTCGTCTCCCAGCCCTCAGGTTGATTTCTATCTCCTTCAAAATGTGACTAATCGGGAGACAACGGTAACGCTGAAGTGTTGGAATGCAGAAGTCACAACCGCGTCCGCATCCCCGGGCAATCTCAACTATCCCATCTATAGTTGCCTCCTTGATCAACGGTATTTCATCTTCAGCAACTACATCTCCATACACAACTTCTGGTAGCGGTTCTCCATCCAGCGCTCTCTCGAAAAGCGAACCTACAACCTTCTCGCCTTCACCAATGACCACGCAATCTATTCCCAATTTGCTTCGAACTTCTTTGTCTTCAAGTTGCCAGGCTCCCGGCCCTCCGACAATGATTCGCGGTTTGTATCTTTTGATGGCAGGATGGCTCAACAGCTCTCTGAATTTCACTGCCATATATGCCTCTCCACCAAACAGTTGCGTGAAGGTGGAAGTGGCCGGACCCATACCCAAGGGATCGTTTTCAGTAATTCCGATAACCTTAGTTCTGAGACCAACAACTTTGTCAAGATGTTCCGGGTGAGCAACGACCACATCTTCCTTTTGAAAACCGTAGTCTAGCAGGGCGGCTTCAACTTTTCTTGTTCCACAGGGGGCATACTTGACGGATCCATCCTCGTTTACCTGAACAGATGGGCAAAACATCGAAAAGTAAAGCCAGTCAGGAATTAGCCCTTTTGGCACGCAGGCGCTGAAGCCGAGAAAGATGCCTCCACTATACTCGCTCATTAGAGTTCTGTCAGCGGTCAAAACAACCTTACGGCCTTCATCCGCTTTCTCTGCCAACCGTTTCCCTCACTGAGACGGATTGAAGTATATTCTCATCTACAAAACATTTAAATTTTGATATATATTCTTTTAGTTGGGGTGATTATGTGACCTCAAAAACTTTCGCGAATCTGGTGGAGATTTTATTGGCAAAAAAGAGAACATGGAACGTTGACACGAATTTGAAGATTGTAATTGGCGGCATCGAAATCGGCGCGGTAGCGGTAACCGGAAAAATCGAGTATGTTCCATCGGAGACAGAAGGAAAAACTGCAAAATAGCTTCGAGATGGTCTGCTTAGATTAACTCGAAAACAGGTTTCGAGTTTGAACACTTTTTGACTTGCTGTTTTCTTATTTGCCTAACAGATCAGTGATGAGTTCTTTTATCGGTTTATTGAAAAGATCGCGCAATTTCGTGAGCATGTTTTCTCCTTTCTCTGTTAAACGGTAACACCTTAAGTTGCGTCCGCTTCTCTTCACCCATTCGCTCACGGCAAATCCTTCGTCTTCCAACCAGTGAAGAAAGGGATATACTATACCTGGCTTCAATCTTTGTCCTGTTAATTTTCTAAACTCCTTGATAAGTTCATATCCATGTCTAGGCTTGCGGGACAAAAGCCAAAGTATAAGCGGCTTCTCAAGGCCATGTACAAATGAATCCATAATGTTGACCATGATCCATGCCCAAGTAAATATATTTTAAATTCTGATATATCAACATTTTTATAAAAGTACGCATCCGGAAGAAGCTAATAAGCATGCAAGAGCATAACTAAACGAATCTGCCATTGAGGTGTTACTAATGGCTGAAGCAGAAAGAGACCTAATTAGAGCCACTGTTAGAGGCTTCAGCAGATCTGTTATTCTTTGGCTGGTGAGCCAGAAGCCCATGTCCGGTTACGCTGTTGTGAAAGAGATGAAGCGGTTGACTGGAGAACGATTTCACCCGGGAATAATCTATCCCCTTCTCTATGATTTGGAAGAAAAAGGCCTGATAGCTGGCAAATGGATTAAAAGAGGCAGAAGACGCATCAAACGATACTCAGTAACAGAGAAAGGAACAAAGATGCTGAACCGCCTACGTGAACTTTTCGAGATGCCGGTAAGAGAGGTGCTAAAAGACTTGATCGGCGAGATTTTATCTGAGTAGCCTGGTTTATTAAAAATCAACGTTCTCAATCAATAAGAAAGGGGAGTTTGCGGAAGACATCTCCACAGCGTCTGGAAAAATTCCAATCTGCTAAGTTTTGGACAAATTCATAAGTTTTTGAGTCAACAGGCAGGCGCTATTTCTGAACCAGGGACAACGATAGTGAGTCTCCAGGGTGGGGGAGCTATGTAATCGCAACATTATTTGTGACGCAAACACACAAAACTTGGAAAGGATTTTTGCAGCGCAAACTGGTTTTTGGAAAAAATATTGATTTCAACATATCGTTGCTATTAGGATACAAATAGATCATCTCAGACCTTAGGTTAGAATTTTCTCCAGCCATAGGGCGTCTTCGCTAGCATATGTACGCTTTATACCCTTCATAGGAACCTCAGCTTTTCTTTTCTTCAGTTCAGATTGCAACTCCTCCATGAGTATGCCCAGGTTAGCTTCTCGAAAGGAGGTTTCTTCTACCCCGCAGGTTGGGCTGTCTTCTACGCCAAGAATAACTAAAACCTTGAAACCGTTTCTTACATACTCTTCAACTTGATCGGCGGTGGAAGAAGCAATTTGTCTGCAATGCCTCCTAAAGGCTGGAGTGTCGTACTGCTCTTTTGTCTGGCTTGGCCTAAGTAGACCAGCGTAAGTTAGTTCGGGACAAGGCATCTGGATAATGCCGACCTCGTGTTTTCTTATTACGTCAACGATTTCGTTGATCATTCCGGCGTAGTATGCTATCCCTTGGACGCGGGAGTTCTGGTTTAGAACGCAGTGGGCGACGACCACGATCTTGCGACTTCTCTTATCTTGAATCATTGCGTCTCATGCTTCCTGCAGATTCGATTTCTTGTTTCTTGCTCTGTTTGATAGCTGCACCCCAACGGATAAAAATGATTCCCAGTTCTGCCACTGAACTGCTTCAACTTATGAGGCATAAGACACCTTGTTTCCAAGCATGAACACCCAGAGACAGAGAAACCCATATCCCAAACAAAAGTAATAAACCAATCACAAGCAGAACTGCCACAACAATTGATCTTCCAATAACACATTCACCTTCTAATTACACAATACAAGTTGACTAAAGACTTAGCGAGCCAACATTCTTCGCGCACGTCGACGCAAACATGTTATTTGAAAAGTACTTCTTCAAAGAATTCGCGTATCCTTTTTGAGGCCGAATTTATTGTTGCTGAGTAATCCCCCATGTAGAAGTGTCCCGTATTCAGAACAAGCTTCTGTTTTCTTCCTTTAGCTTTCGCGTAAATGTATTCGAATTCCGAGTAGAGTGCCACATCGTCAAGTTTTCCATGGACAAAAAGTTTCGGGCAATCAAAATCCAGATTTGCCTCCAAACCGTTTACCTTCCTAAGAATCGACATGGCGACAAAGCCTTCTATCTCAGTTCGAGCAGCCGCGTTAGATGCAACTACGGCGCCGAAAGAATATCCCAATAGGCCCAAGGAACGTACTCTCTTTCGCATCCATGAAGCTGCGTCTAGAACATTTTCAACTTCTTTGACGCCTTTACCATAACTTCCGTAGTCTATACACAAAGCAGAGATATCATGTGAAGCTAATTCTCTGGCAACCCTAACAATCCTAGTGTCGTTTCTGCGACCTCCATATAACGGGTGTGGCGGACAAAGAACCACCCCCACCGATGAATTATCGTAACATGTAGCGGGCAAAGTCTCACCATTGCTTTTGAAACTTATCTCCTGCGCGTGCACATCCCGTGTTGCCGTAGGAGTCATCGCAGTTACCCTTTTGCTATGTTTTCCTCACCATCTTTTATGCCTTTGTTTCACAGCCATATGGCTCAAGATAACGTAACTTGGGAACAGTGTATGTTTAGTCAAGGATGTTAATGATTAAGGCAATATTTGCGTGGGTAACCCACGCTCATTTAAAAGTATTTCTTGAATAAAACCGGAAAAGGGACCGATTTTGGCAGTTAACGATATATCTGCATGTTAATAAAAGTTATTTCACTCTTTTATGCTAGCATCAAGCTGGGTGTTCGAATTTGATTTCATGGAAGTATTCTTTCGAGAAAATAGACAAGGATTTGGAGCTAGCGCGGAAAAAGAAGCAAGCTTTGGACGATCTTTTCAACTCAGGCAAAATTTCGGCGTCTACATACGAGTCCCTTGACAAGGAACTCACTGGCATCATCTCAGAGATTGAGGCGCGTCAGAAAGATTTAGCTGACAAAATGACCTCCAAAATTGCTGACCTAGAAAACCAGATCGGTACGCTGGAAATGTTTCTCGCGAACTCGGAAATCCAGTATGTTGCTGGAGAAATTGATGACGAGTTACATGCAAGCGAAAGCAACGCCTTCTCTTCAGGCCTTGACGCTGTGAAAAAACAGTTGGTTGCCATTAAGGAGGTCGTCACCAGTCTTATGCCAGAAGTGGTAGCGCCTCCACCCCTATCAACGCCGAGCGAAACTGAAGAAGCACC
>JACUTO010000017.1 GCA_014859755.1 Candidatus Bathyarchaeota archaeon | reverse complement strand
GGATCAGCTGCCCACCCCCAAAACACTCAGCTTAGAAGTAGTGGTTGTTGTTGTTTTCTGTGGTGTAGAAATAACAACACGCAGATTCCACATCAACCTCACATGAACTGCCAAGCACTGAGGAAATAGGCGCGCGCAACCATATTCAGGGTTTTCTTCTGTAAACTATCACTGCTAGCGAGCGCCTACATCTCTTGAAGCACGTATTGATCATATTCTCTTTCAATTCTGTTTTTGTGTTTTAGTTCTTCTTGGGCGAGTTTGGAGAACAATTTGCCAACTTCGTTCTCTCCAAACCTCTGTGAAAGTTCCCGATAATATTCATAGGTCTCCTTTTCACGTTTACCTGCAAATATCAGAATCTCTTGGTATGTGGCATCTTCAGAAAGCTTCGTGTCTTCCAACCAGTCGACTATTTTCAGGTTCTCGACCTTCTCTACGCCTGAACCTATCTCCGAGATTCTTTCTCTATTTTTCAGAACCTCAGATATCTTTTCTTTATGACTAAGCTCCTCTTCAGCCAGCTCTTTCAACAGCGTCTTCGCATCAGAACTCAACGCTCTGTCCCTCGCCCAGACGTACAAACCGTAGGACTGATTTTCCATCGCGAGGACCCTATTCAAAACCATCTCAACCGTCCAATGAGCCATCGCTTCCCCCTTCAATCAAAACGCGCGCATCAAACCAATAGACAGATCGAGATATTTTACTATTCTGCTCTCGCGCACCAAGTACAGAGAGGAATTTAGAACAGAAATCCTGCGCCTCTAGAAGTGGGCTTAACGATCTTTGAATAGGCGGCTAAGATTCCCTTCTTAACTTTTGGCTCCGGAGGTCTCCATCGTCTCAATCGTTCCCGCAATTCTTCTTCCGGAATCTTCAGGTCGACCCTGCGGTTCGCTATGTCTATCGAAATAACATCCCCGTCTTTCACCGCCGCTATGGGTCCTCCATCCATAGCTTCCGGAGTCACGTGTCCTATGCATGGTCCCCTGGTAGCACCCGAAAATCTGCCGTCTGTGACCAACGCAACTTCACTTCCAAGCCCTGTTCCCACCAAAGCAGCGGTCGGCTTGAGCATCTCCTTCATTCCGGGCCCTCCCTTTGGCCCCTCGTACCTTATCACGATGACCTCTCCGAGATTTATTTCCTGTTTCATGATTGCTTTTAACGCGTCTTCTTCGGCGTCGAAGACCTTGGCGGGGCCTTCAAACTTCAGCATTTTCGGATCAACTGCAGACTGTTTAACCACTGCGCCTTCAGGTGCTAATGTTCCCTTTAAGATTGCAATTCCACCTTCTTTGTGAACGGGGTTGTCTTTCGGTCTAACTACTTCTCTGTTTAACACGGCGGCGTCTTTCACGTTTTCTCCGAGAGTTTTTCCAGTAACGGTTAGCGCATCTTGATGAATATGATCTCCCAATTCTTTAAGCACCGCAGGTATTCCCCCAGCCTCGTCGAGATCCTTCACCGTGTATGGTCCAGCGGGATCCATATTGCAAAGATGTGGCGTCTCTCTGCTGAGTTTGTCCAGTAACTCCAGAGGTAGCTCTATTTCTAACTGCGCTGCAATCGCAGGGAGATGAAGGACTGTATTCGTAGATCCTCCTAACGCCATGTCTACTCGGATAGCGTTTTCGAACGCCTCATAAACCATGATGTCGTGAGGTCTGATGTCTTCTTCTATCAGCTTCATTATTTGCATTCCCGACTGTTTAGCTACCCTCAATCTTCTTGCGTAAACTGCGGGAATCGTAGCGGATCCGGGTAATGACATCCCGAGCGCTTCAGTTATGCATCCCATCGTATTCGCCGTGTACATGCCTTGACAAGATCCGGCACCCGGGCATACGTAATCAGACAACTCCGTTGCTTCTTTCATCGTTTGTTCCGATGGGAGCAACATGTTTAGAAACATGAGTTCTAATCCCTTTGACCCCGTTAATTTCTGCCCCTTGTAATATCCTGGAAGCATAGGTCCTCCGTTGACGACGATTGCTGGAATGTCAAGATGAGCCGCTGCCATCAGCATCCCCGGAACTATCTTGTCGCAGGAGCCTATCAGAACCATGCCGTCAAGTTTGTGCGCTTCTACCATAATTTCTATCGAAGCTGTTATTATGTCCCTGCTCGGAAGAGGGTATCTCATGCCCTCATGTCCCATCGCTATACCATCGCAAACTGCGATTGTGTGAAATTGAAGCGGTGTGCCCCCTGCAGTTCTTATTCCGGCTTCAACAGCCTCTGCCACTTTGTCAAGATGCACGTGTCCCGGTACAATGTTGGTCCAGCTGTTAACCACCGCCACCAGTGGTCGATCGATTTCTTCGTCGGTAAAGCCGCATGCCTTAAGTAAGGTTCTTGCCATGTAGCCTTCTATTCCGCCGTACACGTTTCTACTTCTCAGCTCAGGAGACATAAAGCAAAACACCTTTAGCCAATTTCTTCTAGCGCCTTTAGAAGTTTACTGTTTTCATTATGTGCCTCCAAAAACATAAATCAACTTTTGCGCGCGCATAAGTGAATACTGGCAAAGAAGACCAATTCTATTTGGAGCCTAATAACAGCAGAATGTTAAAAACAACATTTTCTTGGAAAACTGCATTGCCACCAGTTAACTAAACTAAGCTTAAATTGGCAAATATTGAACAAAGATAGAGAAACAGGAGGACTAATCATGGATAAGGAACTTTATTACATGCCTGCCCTAGAAATGGCAGAGGCCATCAAAAAGCGGGAAATCTCTTGTATAGACGTAGTGGAAACGATTCTTGAAAGAATTGAAAAAATAAACCCAAAAATCAATGCTTACTGCACCGTTTTGACCGATGAAGCCCGTAAAGCTGCTGAAGAAGCAGATAAGGCAGTGAAACAAGGGAAACGTCTCGGTCCACTTCACGGAGTTCCTGTCTCGATAAAAGACTTAATCTTCACTAAGGGAATTCGCACAACCTTCGGTTCCAAAATCTTCGAAAATTTCATTCCGGAAAGGGATGCAATCGTCGTCCAAAGATTAAAGGCTGCAGGAGCCGTCATTTTAGGAAAGACCAACACACCTGAGTTCGGTTACAAGGCAGTCACAGACAATCTTCTCTTCGGAGTCACCCGTAACCCTTGGAACTTAAATCTTACCTCGGGAGGGTCTAGTGGCGGAGCTGGCGCAGCCGTAGCCGCAGGACTAGGACCATTAGCCGTGGGGAGTGACGGAGGAGGTTCGATTCGTATTCCCAGCAGTTTCTGCGGCATTTTCGGGTTCAAACCCTCTTTTGGGAGGATTCCCAGATACCCTGTTCTTCATGGATGGGAGACTTTGAGTCATTATGGTCCCATGACAAGGACTGTTCAAGACGCTGCCCTTATGTTAGATGTTATGGCGGGACCACATGACGCGGATCGACTATCCCTACCAGACGAAAAAGTCAGCTATTTAAAATCCATAGAAAGCAAACCAAAGGAGCTTAAGGTGGCTTGGAGCATCGACTTAGGCTACGCTGTGGTGGACCCCCAGGTTCGTACGATTGTAGAAAAAGCTGTGAAAATCTTTGAAGGACTAGGTTGGAAGTTACAGGAGGCCCATCCTAACTTTGGAGATCCTGAATCGACTTTCACGACTATGGTATTGGCCGAGACAGCTGCAGCTCTGATAGATGCGATGGGAGAGTGGGGAGACAAAATTGATCCACCTCTAGCCCGTTTAGTCGAGTATGGAAAAGATGTCTCAGCCATGGATTACGTTAAAGCCACTTTCCAGCGAAAGGAGTTATGGGAAAAGGTTTATCGCTTCTTCAAAAAGTACGACCTTCTCCTCACCCCAACCTTAGCTGTTCCGCCCTTCGCAATAGAAGAAGGCATGGGACCACGAGTGATCGACGGCAAAGAGGCTTCGATCTTAGGCTGGATGGCCTTCACCTTTCCCTTCAACCTAACAGGTCAACCGGCCGCTTCGGTTCCTTGCGGATCGACCAGGGAAGGACTTCCCGTCGGTCTCCAAATTATAGGTCGCCGCTTCGACGACGTGACAGTTCTTCAGGCTGCAGCAGCCTTCGAGGAAGCTTCTCCTTGGGCTCAAAAGAGACCGCTCATTGACTAGAAACGCGAACCTAGGATCGTTCCTTCCAAATCAAAAATCCCTTTATTTTGGAAAACATTTTTAGTTTTTAGTGGAAAATAGAAAGGTTATAAATCACAGGTTTATTCAATTACTGCTTCTTCGAAGTGGAAATTTATGACAGAAAACGATGTTTACAAGAAAAAATAAAGCGGAAGATTAGTTTATGGTGAAAAATGGGGATAATGAGTTAAAGTTTTTCTATGGTTGGATAATAGTAATAGCATCGTTTCTCGTAACATTTATTTCCTTTAGTATTCGGTATTCCTTCGGCATTTTCTCGGATTCATTTTTAGAAGAGTTCGGATGGACCAAGACGCTGATTTTCGGGGCTTCCTTATTTTCCATGATTGTAGGCGGTTTATCTAGCATCGTTATGGGGAGACTGAGTGATAGGTATGGCCCGAAAATAACGTTTGGAGCTAATGGATTTTTAGTGGGTCTAGGGATGGTTTTGTGCAGCCAGATTAGTGCCCTTTGGCAATTATACGTTTTCTCCGGTCTCTTAATAGGCGTGGGTATGGGTGTCGCCTTTGCACCTACCATGGCCACAACATCAAGATGGTTCGTTAAGAGAAGGGGGCTAGCACTGGGCATTGTCACATCAGGCATAGGAATAGGGACACTTGTTATGTCACCGGCAATCACTTACTTCATTTCTGCCTACGGATGGCGAACTGCTTACCTTATTGTGGGCTTCATAGCTTGGATAATTCTAATTTCAGTTGCATTCATGTTAAAATCTGGTCCCGTAGAGAATAACGCCTTGTCCTATGATAAGAATAGAAAAGGGGGAAACTTAAACGGAGACTGGGGTGCCCTAGAAGCGGCGAAAACCAGAAGCTTCTGGCTTGTATTGTTCTCAAATTCCCTCTGGAATTTTTGTCTACAACTGATAATGTTTCACATCTATCTTTACGCAAAAAGAGGTATTGGAACATCGTCGATGGTTGCGGCGGGTGTCCTAAGTTTGATTGGTGTCGGCAGCATTTTTGGCAGAATAGCGGTTGGTGCTGCCTCAGATAGGATTGGGACAAAACGCGTGTGGTTATTTTGTCTTGTATGTCAAGCAGTGACGATGTTTTGGCTTACAGAAACGAAGAATGTTTGGATGCTTTACGTTTTTGCTCCATTTTTCGGCTTTTCATACGGGGGCCTTGTACCTCTCATACCCGCAATAGACGCAGAATTTTTTGGGACAAGAAATCTGGGTGCAATTATAGGGCTCATCGGCATTGGAGCAACTATCAGCGGAGCCTTGGGGCCATTCCTCGGCGCATACATATTCGACTTGACTGGTAGTTACTATCTTGCCTTCCTTTTAGGTGCGGTAGCCACCGTTGTGGCAACCATCCTTGCCACACCTGCGAAAAAACCGGAAAGAGATTAGAGCGCTCTTTAAAATCTCAAAATCCCGCAGTCTTTCCAGATCATGAACCTCCTCACTCTTATCCTACGTGGATTAAATATTTCTTTCAGTTAACATGCACGTGAAAGATTTAACGATAACTTTCACCTAGTCCCGCCCTGTAAATCTTAAATGAAAGCCTGTTTCTTTAAACTGCATGGATGGTTAAAGGTGAAAAAGTCCATTATAAAACAACTTGAGCCCCTTTTTTATCCAAAATCCGTAGCGGTTATTGGAGCATCTAACAACCCAGCTAAATGGGGGTTCAGCATCTTCAATGATCTGTTAGTCAAAGGATTCAAAGGAGACCTTTATCCCGTAAATAAGAATGAAGAAAAGATTTCCGGAATAACATGCTACAAAAGCGTTAAAGACGTCCCAAAACCGGTTGATTTAGCTGTTATAGTAGTTCCAGCCAAGATCGTACCCCCAATAATGAAAGAGTGCGTAGAGAAAGGCGTTAAGACAGCCGTAATCATCAGCGCTGGCTTCAGAGAAGCTGGCAGAGAAGGCCAAAAGTTAGAGGAGGAAGTCGTTAGAATCGCTAGGCAAGGCGGGATACGATTCGTGGGCCCCAACTGTTTCGGCATAATCAACCCGTTCTCAAACCTCTCTACAACCGGCCTCATGTCCCTCTACATTACACCATACGTCCCAAAAGGATCCATAGCAGTCATTACTCAAAGCGGCAATTTGGGCACGTTTATGCTTAAACTTGCCTTTGAAAGGGGTTTCGGAATCAGCAAGTTTGTCAGCAGCGGCAATGAGGCTGACCTGCATTTTGAAGATCATCTGGAATATATGGCCGAGGACCCGGACACAAAGGTTATCGTCGGATACGTGGAGGAATTAAGAGAGGGTCGCCGCTTTTTCGAGATGGCTAAAGAGATCACAGAGAAGAAGCCCATCGTAATTTTGAAAGCAGGTCGAACAAAAACAGGTCATAAAGCAGCGAAAGCGCACACAGGCGCCTTAGCTGGTTCAGACGGTGTTTATGATGCCTGTTTTAAGCAAGCAGGTGTTATACGGGTTGAGGAAATTCAAGACCTCTTCGACGTGGCCGTAACTCTTGTCAGTCAACCCCTCCCAAGGGGAAACAGAGTGGGGATAGTAACCGGGGGAGGAGGCTTTGGAGTTGTGGCAGCCGACATGTGCGAGGAACTGGGTTTAGAAATACCTCCACTGACACAAGAGACGTTGCAAAGGTTAAACCAGCGTTTGCCTCCGCGCTGGTCTCATTCAAATCCGGTTGACTTGGTCGGAACCATGGAATATTCTTATGTGTGTATTGGGACGCTTCTAAAAGACGAGAATGTCGATTCTGTGCTTGCGATTTCAAGCGTCGGTTCTCCTAGCAAAATTTTTGACCAATACCCTCCAGCCATTAGAAATCAACTTGCGGAATTTGCAGAGATGATGGTAGAGTGGGAGTCAACACGAGGAGTAACGGGGTTAATTGAGAGAATTAGAAAATATCAGAAGCCAGTTATCCTCGCGGCTCCTCCAACCTCCAGAGAAGAGTCAGAAGCCATAAGAGAATTTGAAAAGAACGGAATAGTGGTTCACCCCACCCCTGAAAGAGCAATAAGCTTGCTTACTTACATAACAAAATACGCTGAGGACAGAAAGAAGAAAAGCGGCGCCCAAAATCACAATTCCTTTTCTAGGTACTCACCTTGATTAGTTGAGGAACCTGCCCAGCCCTCCCAACAATCCCTCTATACAGAATGAATACTCCTCTAACTCCCTCTATGCCTAAGGCTTCTCTAATTCCCCGTTCAACTGCCCCGCGACAATCGTCGCCTTTGATCAGGTTTCCGACGGCGGTGGCTGCAGCGTCAGCTACTCCAGCATTTACAGCGAAAACCGTTACTGCCTCTGCCTCTCCAAAGCTTAGTGCATGACTAAATAGGCCTGAACTCGTGGCGACGCCTATGGGGAATTTTTCCAACCTGAAGCCGATTTGTCTTGAAAGGGGAGAATCTCCTGCTGAGAGGGCAATGTCGATGGGTTGATTTGAAATAGCGGAGACTTCTCCTCCGTTTTCAACAACAGCTACTTCACTTCCAGCAAGAGCCATGTCTTCGACGGCGAGGTCGGCCAACACTCCGGCCACAGCAGCCATAGGACCTACATTTGCCTTCTCAGAAGCCTCAGCCATCAACCCAACTATTCTAGGCCCCTTGTCCACGGGAACTGGTTGAAGGGAATAAAGAAATTTTTGATGAGTTTGGATGTATTTCTCAAGCTGCTTTCTGTGATGCCTAATTGATGAGACTGCCGCGTTAATGGCGCTTTCGTCGTCTGCTATTATGGTGCAGTTTGTTTCTTTGAGCTGGAAAACTTGTTTGAACAGATTCTTTGTTTTCATTTTATTAGACCAGAACTATGCTGTTCAACAAGTCTAATGGCTCTAGCTGGACAGGCGTCAACGCATAAGCCACAGGGACTACCAATACATTTCTGTTCGTCGAAAACCACTGAGAAATCTTCTCTGAATGCGACAGCGCTCACTGGACAGAGGGAGAAGCACGCGCCGCAGTCAATACACCTTTCACTGTCTACTTCGATCAATTTTGGAACCGTAACAGTCACCCCCTTCTTTCGAAAGGCGTCAATCACTTTCTCGACATGCGTGGAAGGCACCTCTGCTAGGATTTCACCACCTTGGGAATCGATGTGGGCGGCTACAATGCTTACGGGAACTCCATGTTCAAGAATTACCTGCGCCGTTACGGGCTGTTCAACCATTTTCTCTGAAAATCTAAGGAGAATTCTAACCACGGTTTTCACCTTCCTAAAAGCTTGGCGATGTCTTCAGAGGTGACGATTCCCAGAACCTTTCTGGCTTGGTCAATTACGGGTAACGCGGATATTTGGTGTTGCGCCATCTTCCTTGAAGCCGCTTCCAGCGACTCATCCGGTTTCGTTGTCACCACTTTTCTGATGATTATGTCAGCGAGTCTCCTTTTTCCTTTAGCGACTGCTTTGGTGATGTCCCATGAGGTCACTATCCCTCTTAGTTTTCCTTGCTCGTCGGTCACAACCACATGGTTAACTGAATGGTTTATGATTCGTTCGGCAACTGCTTTTATTTCCTCATCTTCCGTGCAGGTGACAGCCGCGTGGGTCACGCTGTTGACGAAGGCTATTTCCTCGGTTTGTTTCATGGGCTTGCATACCGTGTCTGTTGGAAGGCTTTCAGCGGGAGCAGACAGGTAGAAGGAAGAGTTTTCGATCCAAGACTTCAGTATTTCCGCAATCTTCCTCGCCGTTTTCAAACTTGAGAGGGGACTGACTCTAACTTTCTTGTCATTAATTGTTATTGCGCCCGACTTCAATTCCTTGTAACTCACCTTTCCAAGTTTGGGGCGTCCTCTGCGGGGGATTCCGTAGTCAACTATGTCGGTGACGATTTCTTCGTCCAGTATAGCCGTCTTTTTCGCTAACCCCTCGTTCAGTATGGGAATAGGTATGCCTATGCCAACGTAGAGGGTTGTGCCGTACTTGGTGAAGGCGGCTCCACGAATGAACTCCGAACTCATCTTTTTGCAGTCTCCTCGGACCATGAGTGTGCCAAAACGATTTCCAGGGTCGTGTTGTGTGCCTTCTCCTATGACGTAGCCTTGACCCCCTCCTAAGAATATGCGGGCGCCTATGCCTATGGTTTCGTAGTCTGGGTCGTTCATTAAGGGGTTCAGGGCTCCGGAACCGGAAAAGGATGCATTTCTAAACCTAGGCAGAAGCTTGCCCATGTAGGTGTAGATGATTTCGTCGCGGCTGTTTGTCGCGCAAACATAACGTTGGTAGCAATTACGGAAATTCAGCAAATAGAACTGGTTCAAATCGTCTTTTGTAATCGTTGTTCTCAGCTTGGTTCTGGGATAACAGTCTGTTCCAGAGGCGGTGGCTCTAACCTCAACTTCTTTCCCGCTAATCAAGTCTTCTATCACGTGGCCGCCGCCATACTCGAAGGGCCTCGTTTCAGACATTATTGTTGCGCCAATGTAAAGGTCTACAGCCGCGCCCGGGTGGCAGACTTCGATATCGTTTATCCACGCTCTTTGGATCTTGATCGGGGGGTCTGCGTGTCCAAGGTTTATTATGGCTCCAGAAGAGCACATGGCTCCGAAGGTTCCTGTTGTAACGACGTCAACTTCTTTGTACGCAACTTCTACACCGCTACTTTCCACCAACTTCTTCATTTCTTCGGCTGTTAAAACCTGAACGTCGCCTGTCTTTATTTTTTCGTTGATTTCAGCTATCGTTCGCTTGTTCCTCTTTTTCGAGATTTCCTTTCTCTTGAGCTCTAATACCTCCTAGACGTGTTTGGAGCCTAGCAAACTGAATTCTAACTTTAATAATTTTCTGAAATTTTTATTCCAAAAGGAATATAAGATTAACACGCAAAACTTCATGGCATGTTACCTTCCCTTGAAGAAGTTGCTAAGAAGAGAAGAATGTTGGGCTTGACTCAGAAGCAACTGGCAAAGTTGGCTGGTGTAAGTCAGTCCTTAATTGCAAAATTGGAATCGAGGAAAATTGATCCTTCTTACACTAAGGTTAAGGCCATATTTGACGTGCTAGAGCGCTTGGAGACAAAAACAGAAGTTCATGTTGGAGAGGTGCTTCACGACGAAGTTGTTGCTGTTCAAAAGAGCGATCCGGTGTCTAAAGCCGTGCGATTGATGACGGATCACGGTTATTCTCAACTTCCAGTCTTTGATGGAAAACATGCTGTTGGAAGCATTTCGGAAAAAACTATGTTGGGGCAAGTCTCGGCTGGCAAAGATTTGTCTCAGGTATCCAAACTACCTGTTGGAGATATTATGGAGGAAGCATTTCCACAGGTTGGAGAAGACGCTCCGTTACCGTTGATTTCAAGTCTTCTGCAAGTTTATCCAGCTGTATTGATATCTAAGAAGGGGAAGGTTGTTGGCATCGTGACGAAGGCGGATTTATTAAAGATGCTTCTGTAGTTCAGTCAGTAGGGTGCTGGTTGGTGTGTCTATGAGCACCGCAGTTGAGGTCAACGAACTCGTGAAAGTTTTCGGCGAAGTTAGGGCCCTTGACGGCTTGAGTTTTCAGATAAGGAAAGGTGAAATTTATGGTCTTATTGGTCCCAACGGCGCTGGTAAGACAACTGCGCTCAGGATTACCTCAACTTTGTTGCTTCCAACCTCGGGCACCGTAAAGGTTTTTGGGCATGATGTAATTGACGAGGCTTCAGAGGTTCGTAGGCTCATTACATATCTTCCCGAAGAGGCTGGTGCCTACAAAAACCTGTCAGGATATGAGTACTTGGAGTTTATGGCCAAGTTTACCGCTAAGAATAAAGAAACCGTCAAGGAAACCGTTGAGGTTGCAGCAAAGATTTCTGGGTTAGAAGAGCGCCTTAAGGACAAGGTGAAGACGTACAGCAAGGGTATGAAGAGGCGTCTTCTCGTTGCAAGAGCCCTTATGACGAAGCCTGGGCTTTCAGTTTTGGACGAACCAACCAGCGGACTGGATGTTCTTCATTCCGTTCACGTCAGAGGAATCATAAAACAATATGTGGAAAAACAAGGAGTTACCGTGCTTCTTTCAAGTCACAACATGCTTGAAGTGGAGCATCTGTGCGACAGGGTGGCGCTCATAAATAAAGGCAAGATAGTAGCTGAAGGAACGCCAGTGGAGCTCAAGGACAAGTATGATGCTCCTAACATCGAAGAGGTTTTTGCGAAGGTGGTTGGTTTTGTTTAAGGGTTTGGGCAACGTTATCATGAAAGAAGTTAAGGAATTAATGAGAGATCCAAAAATTCTTCTAGGAATGATACTTGTTCCAGCGTTAATGTTTCCAATCATGGGATTCGCAATTCAAATTTCAATGAAAACGGTGGAGGAGAGCGTCAAGAACATTTCGGTAGTCGTCATGGACCTCGATAAAGGCAATGTTACGGATAGTCTTAAGGGTTTTCTGAAGATTCAAAACGTCACTGTTGATGAGATTGCTACTACAAATTTTGATGAAGCCTTAGAGTATGTTCAAGAATCAAATGCTACTGCGCTTATAGTTATACCTCGAGGCTTTAGCGACAACGTTACCAATCATTTGGAGGCTGAATTGGAGGTTTACGCCGTCTTCAGGAGTGGGGGCATGGCTGAGTCTGCTAGTTCCTCGGTAGTAAACGCTCTGGTGGAGATTTTCAAAAGATTCTTAGCTCCAGACCCCTTTGTTGCACACCAAGAATCAATCGTTAAAGGAAAAGCTGTTCCTATTGAACCGAGCGCACTTTTCGGTGCAATGATGTCACAGTTTATCGGTATGCCAATGGGCGTAATGATACTGCTTTTGTTGGCGATGCAGCTTGCAGCGACATCTGTTGCCATGGAAAAGGAGGAAAAAACCCTTGAAACCCTTCTAACCTTGCCCATTGATCGGTTTACAATATTGGTGGGGAAGTTAACGGGTTCGGTTATTGTTGCACTTGTTGGCGCTGTGGCTTTTGTTGTAGGCTTCAGTTTTATGGGCGCCTCTACATTTGGTGCACAAATTGGAGCAACGGCTGTGGATCTTGCGGCAATAGGACTGGCACCGACAATAACAACGTACCTGATTCTCGGAACCTCACTTTTCGTGTCGCTGGTTTCTGCCTTAGCATTGGCTGTTGCAATATCCGTTTTCGCCGAGGACGTGAGGGGTGCACAAGCTTTAGTGAGTTACTTGACCATGTTATTGGTTTTTCCGATGATGTTTATGATGTTCACTGATGTCTATGCCTTGCCGTTTCCTTTGATGGTTGTTTTGCTTGCGATACCGTTCACGCATCCGATGCTGGCGGCCAGAGTGGCTTTCACTGGAGACTACTTCATGGCTGTTATAGGCATAGTATATGTTGCAATCTTCACCGTCGTGGTGCTCTACATCGCGGCGAAACTGTTTGGCACCGAGAAAATTCTGACCGCGAGACTGAAGTTTAGAAGGTTCAGGCTTAGAAAAAGCAAGTGACGTTGTTGTTACATGGTTTTCTTTCTGAAAAAAACCACACCAACCATGAAAGCGATCACGGCATAGATGGCTAGACCCACCAAATAGTTGGACATGCTTAGTAAAGGAGCGCCCCGGGCTAGAATCGCCCTTATGGCTTTGTTAGCGTAGGTGGTTGGAAAAACCCACGAAACCATCTTCATGGTTGCCCCTTGGGGTTCCCACCACGTTCCAGACAAGAACATCATGGGTATGATAACAAACCATGAAACGCCGACTGCTTGATCCTCGTTTTTGGCGAAGGCTGCTATGACTAGTCCTACACCCACACACGCAACTGCTAGTATCATCGCCACAACAAAGGCTGCCAACATATTTACAGTCATGTCCATACCGGTAGCTCCCATGGGTCTAAATCCTATCAGATACGATACAGCAAAGACAGAGACGGTTTGCAGTAGGGAAATAACTATTTGGCTCATCAGTGATCCAGCCAAGAAATCTATCGTGCTCATGGGGGTAGTTCGTAGCCTTGAAAACAATCCTTTGTCCCTTTCCTTTGCAATCGAAGCTGTGGTGCTGAAGATGATGATGCTAACGGAGTAGGTGAGGGTGCCGACGATCATGAAATTCAGGGTGTTAAACTCTACAGAAATCGGGTCATCTGGTGGTTTCCAGTATTCCCTTGGCGGAGGCGAACTGGATAGATATGAGGAGATAGCCGTAACCGTTGATTTGATGGCTATAGAAGCTGAAATGCTGCTTTCATCTACGAAAAAAGTCACCGTTTCGTTGGCTGTGGCTGGACTGTAACCTTCGTCTATGATTAACCCAGCGACAATACTGCCTTGGCGAAAGGAGTTCTCCAACGAGTCAACGTCGCTGAAATTAACCATTCTCAATATACTAGCGTTGTCAAGTATGGTGATAAATTGCTGTGGAAAAGGGCCGTCGTCGTTGTTCACGTAGCCCACGCTGTAGGTTGTGGTTCCTTCGCTAAATGCCAAGCCTATTAAGAGCATCATCATGATGGGCATTCCCAAAAGAAAGAATAAGTAAATCTTGTCACGGAAAATCGTCTTCAGGTTTTTAACAGCAAGACTAATCGCAGTTACCATCATCTTAACCTCCTTCCGGTGAGATGAAGGAAAACATCTTCAAGGGTGTTTTCACTGAGGCTTGTTCTGCCAACGGTTCCCGCCCGACTCGCCGTCTTGATTATTTCACCAAGCCTTAAGACTCCAGCCTCGGCGACTACTACCAAACGGTTCTCAACTGCGGCTACCGTCTTGACGAACTTCAATCGCTTCAGTTGTTCAACGGCTGTCTCACCATGACCAGAAAACTCCATCTCTATGCGGTCGCCTCTGCCAACTTTCTCCTTCAACTTCTCAGGGCTGCCTTCTTCGATGATTTTGCCGTAATCTATGATGGCAACGCGGTCGCAGAGTTCGTCTGCCTCTTCCATATAATGGGTTGTCATTACGACGGTTTTCTTTCTCTCCTTAAGCTCTACGATAAAATCCCAAACTGCTCTTCTCACCGCTGGGTCTAACCCCAACGTAGGTTCGTCTAAAAACAGTATTGGAGGATCGTGGACCAACGCCATGATGAGGTCTAGCCGGCGCTTCATCCCGCCGCTGTAGGTTATCACTTGATCGTCAGCCCGTTCAGCCAGCCCTACCTTTTCAAGCAGTTCATCCGTTTTCTTCTTCAGCTCCGTTTTCGGCATCTTGTGCATTTGTCCAATCAGCTTCGCGTTCTCTCTTCCAGTCAGTCTTTCGTAAACAGTGGCTTCTTGAGGGCAAAAGCCGATGAGTTTCCTAATCTCACCCACTTCCTTCCGAATGTCTCGACTTCCAACCGTAGCCGTTCCACCGGTTGGGGTGAGCAAGCCGCATAACATTTTTACGGTGGTGGTTTTGCCAGCTCCGTTGGGACCGAGAAGTCCCCAAAGTTCGCCTTCTTTCACCTTGAAGTTTATGTGATCAACTGCCACTAAATCTCCAAATGTTCTCGTCAAATCGGCTGCTTCAATGGCGTATCGTGTTTGTTTCATATAGTTTTCTCCATCTAGAGAATTCTGGTTTGTTGTCTTATTTCCTTATACAGTCATATTAATGTGATGCGCTAAGACCGCGCAGGTTTTTCACCAAAACTTCCACGCTAAGCTATCCATGTATTCATTTAGGGAACGAACAGTATGCTTGTTGCTGTCTCGTTGTTCCAACATTTTCGTGAGGGCTGAAGCCAGCTCAAGGTTTGTCACAACTGGGATGTTGAATTCAATGGCTAATCTTCGGATGGTGTACTCGTCTTTCAGGACTTCTGAATATTTTTCCGCATTATTCGGCATCGGTATGTTAATCACCAGATCTATCTTTCCCTCTTGGAGATAGTCAACGATGTTTGGGTTCATACCAACTTCTCTGACTTTATGAAGAACAGAGATGTCATTTACTCCAGCGTTGCGTAAGGTTTCAGCTGTATGCTCTGTTGCATAAATTTTGAAGCCCATTTCCCTCAGCGCCTTTCCCAAGGGCACAATCTTCTTCTTTAACTCCCCGCCGCCAACTGTCATCAGAACTGAACCGCCGGTCGGTGGAATCTTGAAATAAGCTGACTGCAACGCCTTTGAGAGAGCGTCCGCAAAGTTTTCTCCTAAGCATGCTACTTCTCCTGTGCTCAGCATCTCAACTCCGAGAACAGGGTCGGCTCCGCTTAAACGCATGAAACTGAACTGAGGAACCTTCACCCCAACATGCCGGATAGCCGGTAGTTCGGTTACTCCAACATCTCTAAACTTTTTATCCAACATCGCCAAGGTGGCAAGTTCCATCAAATTGACTCCCCGAGTTTTACTGACGTATGGCATGGACCTTGAAGAACGCAAATTGCATTCGATCACGTAGGTTAAACCGTTTTTTACGAGATATTGAATGTTGTAGGGTCCCTTGATTTCAAGGGCTTTCACGATTCTATAAGTGTAGTCTTCAACGGTTTTCAGTACGCTGTCAGATAGTGTTTGGGTTGGAATGCCCATCGTCGCGTCACCGCTGTGAACTCCAGCGTTTTCAATGTGTTCAATAATCGCTCCGATCAGTATGTCTTCGCCGTCGGATACGCCGTCAACCTCAACTTCCTTAGCCTTTTCCATAAACTTCGAGATTACGACGGGATGTTCCCGTGAAACTTTGGTTGCCAATTTGAGGTAGTTCTCTAATTCGTCTTCGGCGTAGGCAACTCTCATGGCAGATCCTGACAAAACGTAGCTTGGACGAATGAGGACCGGGTAACCGATTTTTTCAGCGAACTCTTTGAGATCTCGTGTTGTTGTTAGTCCACTCCATTCTGGCTGCGGAATTCCAAGTTGATCTAGGAGGGCGCTAAACTTTGATCGATCTTCTGCACGGTCTATGCTCTGACCCGATGTGCCGAGCAGTTTTACACCAGAATTGGCTAGCTTTAGGGCTAGGTTGTTTGGAATCTGTCCTCCGACGCTTGTTACGACGCCGAGGGGATTTTCCTTGTCGTATATGTCTAGAATTCTCTCCAAGGTCAACTCTTCAAAATACAGCTTATCGGACATGTCATAATCCGTTGAAACCGTTTCGGGGTTATAGTTGACCATTATGGCTTCTTGAATGCCGTTCTTTTTGAGGGCCCAAACCGTGTTGACTCCACACCAGTCGAATTCAACGCTTGACCCTATCCTGAAAACGCCTGCTCCAAGGACCATGACTTTGCTTTTACCCGAGTGAAAATCTATGTCGTCTTCGTCTCCGCCGTATGTTAGGTAAAGATAATTTGTTTTAGCCGGCCATTCGGCGGCGAGGGTGTCTATCTGCTTAACCACGGGAACTATGTTGGCTTCTTTTCTCAGTTTTCGTATGGTCATTTCGTCTGTTTTGAAGCAAATTGCGATCTGCTTATCTGAAAATCCGAGACGCTTTGCCTCTTTAATCGTTTCTAGGACGTCCTCGTCGTCTAGATTCGTAGAGCGCAGTTTCTTCTCCGTGTTGACGACGTTTTCAATTTTGTGTAGAAAGAAGGGGTCAACGCCGCTTATCTG
>JACUTO010000200.1 GCA_014859755.1 Candidatus Bathyarchaeota archaeon | reverse complement strand
TTTCTCAAATGGGAACTAGACGGAGTATCTGATGTGAAAAAAAACATTACCGTGACGATGGACAGAGACCACTCTTTGCTAAGCGTGTTTGTACTCAAACACCCTAGTCCCCCAAGCGCACAGTACCCTTTAGGTACGAACCTTCTGGGTCAAGATATGCTAAGCAGAATTTTGTGTGGTGGAACAATCATGCTTCAGGTAGCCTTTCTCTCGGTGCTTTTCTGTTTTATGATAGGTGTACCTATTGGTCTCCTTGCATCATATACTGGCGGCATAATTGACAGAGTATCCACCATAGTGATGGATAGTTTCTACGCATTCCCAGGTTTGGTTCTCGCCATCGCCATAGCCGCTATGATGGGAAGAGGAGTAGTTAACATGTCTCTCGCTATAGCGGTTGTCTACATTCCATCTTACTTCAGAATAGTGCGAAGTCAAGTTCTAACCATAAAAGAATTGCCTTATACAGAAGCTGCTCAAGCAGCAGGTGCGAGAGGACGGACGATACTTCTCCGTTACATTCTGCCAAACGTGGTCCCTTCAATAGTGGCGGTAGCCACAGTCAATTTCGCCGACGCAATTCTTACAGCTGCAGGCTTAACCTTTGTCGGTTTGGGGGTTGGAATAGATGTCCCAGATTGGGGATGGGACTTGACTCAAGGAAGACAACTTCTTCCGAGCGGTGCATGGTGGGTCATAACCTTTCCTGGCATCATGATTGTTCTCGTTGCGCTGGGATTCACACTCATCGGAGAAGGACTAAGCGAAATACTGAATCCAAGACTTGAACAATGATGTGATCTCGTTGCCATTGTTAGAAATTGACTCAGTGACAATAGATTACCGAGCTCAAAGAGGAAACATTCGAGCCGTCAACAACGTATCCTTCACTCTGGAGAAAGGTGAAACACTGGGATTAGTTGGTGAATCTGGCTCTGGAAAATCCACCCTAGGGCTTTCCATAATTCGCCTTGTCCCTCCTCCAGGCGCAATTGTCAACGGTCACATAAGAATTGATGGAACAGACATCTTGAATCTCTCGGAAGAAGAAATGCGCTCCATCAGAGGGAAAAAAGTCGCTTTAATTTTCCAAGATCCCATGACTTCCCTGAATCCCGTCAAGAAAATTGGAGCACATTTTGTTGAGTTAATACGCACCCACGAACCCACTGTAAGCGAAAGAGAAATTCTTGAACGTGCTAAGAAGGCACTAAACGATGTAGGAATATTGCCTGAGCGCATAAACGATTATCCACATCAGTTCAGCGGCGGAATGCGACAACGTATCATGATAGCTTTGGCAATCGCCCTTAACCCTGACCTAGTAATCGCCGACGAGCCTACTACTGCCCTAGACGTGATAGTTCAAGCGAAGATACTAGACCTCTTGAGAAGTCTACGGGACACGTATGGGATGGCCCTTATCCTCATAACTCACGATCTAAGCATTGTCTTAGAAAGATGTGATAAACTCATCGTGATGTATGCTGGAAGTCTTGTTGAATACGCAAGTAGCGTGGAGTTGCATAGAAATCCGAGGCACCCTTATACGCAAGGGCTTCTGCAAAGTATACCAAACATTGAATTGGCTGAACAGAAGTTAGAGGCCATTCCCGGTTCTCCCCCCAATATGCTTAACCCCCCAAAAGGCTGTCACTTTTGGCCTCGCTGTTCCTATGCCGAGAAAAAATGTCGCGTAGAAGAACCGCCGATTGTAGAGTCTAGCCCTGGACACTTCGTGAGATGTTTTAGGGAGGCGCATAACCTTGAGCGCAGTCGTAAACGTTGAAGACCTGAAAAAGTATTTCCCGGTTCAGAAAAGCTTCTTCGAGAAGCTGTTCACACGAACAAGGGACTTTGTCAAAGCAGTCGACGGTATCAGTTTTTCAATAAGGAGAGGAGAAGTCTTTACGTTGGCTGGTGAAAGTGGTTGCGGGAAGACAACTGCCGGAAAGCTTTTTGTGAGGCTTCTTGAACCTACTGGGGGTAAAATATTCTTTGACGGTATAGACATTACAAATCTTAAAGGTGAAGAACTCAGGTTGCACAGGAGAAAGATACAGATCATTTTCCAGGACCCCTATGCGTCGCTTAACCCCAGAATGAGAATAGGAACAGCCGTCGGTCACCCACTTGAAATCCATAATTTGGCAAAGGGGGCGGAGAAGCGAAGAAAAGTTATGGAAATACTTGAAAAGGTAGGCTTAACACCTCCAGATCAATTCGTTAATCTTTATCCGCATCAACTTAGTGGGGGGCAGAGGCAACGGGCTGCCCTCGCCAGATCAATTATCACAGAACCGGAGTTTGTTGTGGCAGACGAGCCTGTCTCTATGATCGACGTTTCCCTTAGAACAACCCTCATCGATCTTATGCTGGGCTTAAGGAAAGAACTTGGATTAACGTATCTTTTCATCACTCATGATCTGGCTGTTGCCAAATACATATCGGACAGAATAGCCATCATGTATCTAGGAAAAATAATAGAACTAGGCGAAAAAGGAGAGATTTTCTCAAATCCCTTGCATCCATACACGCAAGCGTTACTCTCCGCTATTCCAGTTCCTGATCCTGAACGAAAGCGAAAAACAATAGAACTTAAAGGAGAGGTTCCGTCGGCGATTAACATACCTTCAGGTTGCCGTTTCCATCCACGTTGCCCAAAAGCTTTCAGCAAATGCCCCCTCGAACAACCTGTTTTATTGGATATTGAAAAAGACCACTTCGTTGCCTGCCATCTATACTAAACGTATTTGAGAAACTCCGCCGGAATTTTGAAATTCGC
>JACUTO010000016.1 GCA_014859755.1 Candidatus Bathyarchaeota archaeon | reverse complement strand
TTGCCTTTACTGTAATTTTCGAGCTGTCAACAGGGACGATTTTATATGATTGTGGAACAGTAGCTCTCACTGTCGCATTAGCTTTAGCTGGCAAAGACAGGCAAACCCTTACTAACGTACGCGAGCCTGCAGATATAGTGAAGTCAAAGGTCTCGGTGAAGTCGCCTTTGTTTTCAATCGTCACTGTGACTGAGAGGGTCAGTTTATTCGTTGTGTTTTCCAATTCAGTAGTCACTTTTGTGATGGATATGTCGTGAAGGAGCAAGTTTTGCGTACGATAGAGCCTAAGTGTAGGATCGCCCACTATTGTTAAACCGTAAAAGATGCTTTGATAGCGGTCATTTTCCTGAAGCTCGTTGTTTTCTTCACTCTGCTCTGCAAACCATTCTTGGAAAGCGTCGCCTATTGCCTTTCCTTCGGATAGAGAAGCGAAAAATTCTAGAGAGGAAATGGAGAATATATCGGCGGTAGAGCCAATTGCAGCGAGACCGTAAGTATCTGCGAAAATGGTTGAACCTGCTAGATATCCAGACTTGGTGTACTCTGCAGCGGAACATACAAAAAACAAATAGAAAAAGGCGCGAGGATCGATCGCCTGATATTCCCAAGAAAAGATGGTTCCATCCCATAACGACGGATCTTGTTCCTCAGGAACCCTGAAAGTATGAAAATCATATGACCCGTGACACATTAGGTACACCCATTCGTAGCCGAACGGATCTTTGAGTCTGCTTTCGTAATCTCCTGCATTGGTTGTCGCTGGATCTGTTACGAGTGTCACCTCGCTGTATATTTGACTTAATGAAAGCTCAGCTTCCTCTGTCCAGTTAAGTCCAGAATCATCTATGTATGCAAGGCTACGCCACCACGGCAATATTAGCAAGCCGTTTCTGTAGCGATGATTCTTGGTGAAATAATTGTTTATTAATGAAGCCTCGTCTCCAGCAATTGTAGAAGCCTTGAGTCTGCCAAGCCATATTTCGGGTGAGACATCACCGCTGTGTTCATCGTAAATTTCATCACCATCTGAATCTAACCATAAACCGTTCAAGTCCTTGTAGTACATGTCTGTGAGAATTTTCTCATCGTCCACTTTGTACCAAACTTCAGGAATATCTCCCACAAATAAGGCGCCAACCAGATTGTTATTCATGTCGTTCTGTAGACGTGATCGGATCTCCTGCGGCGTCTCATTTTGTAGTTGACTGGTTTCGATTATATTCACAGAAAACCCTTCATTTTCGATGTCTGCTGCATACTGTTTTAGTGATGGCTCTATTGTTGCGTAGATGGATGAGTGAACTATTACCAAGACAAGAGGTTTTGAAGAATTACCTAATAACGAAGAATGAAGCTTTGTAGTAGGCATTTGTACTAAAAGACTCGTCAAGATAATCCACAAAACCATTTTCTTTAGCACGTTTCGAACACACGCGGCATATTCTATCTCGATTAAAGTATTAGAACTTTGAGCGGCGCGCGCGCAGCGAATGTGTGATTTAAGTCAATTATCGTTTACATGCTACTGTAAAATCCAGAGCCTTTTCGAAATAAACGGTGAGCCTTATTCAAACAGGTACAAACAAAAATTGAGGACTTCAAAGGAGCACGCGTGCGCGTATCCAAGTGACGTTATAGGCGAAACAAAATATTTAGAATAGTTTCATTTTTTAGCATACTTGTGGCATGCCACGTAATGCCCGCGTTTGATTTCAATGATTTTTGGTTCCTTTGTGCGACATATGTCTCCAAGGTATTCTGGGCATCTTGTGTGGAATCTGCAGCCTGACGGCGGGTTGATGGGACTTGGGATCTCGCCTTTGATCACCACTTCGATGCGTTCTGATGATGGGTCAGGCACAGGCACTACTGAAATTAAGGCTTTTGTGTAGGGATGTAGAGGTTCGAAGACGATTTTGTCTGTGGGTGCACTTTCCATAATTTTGCCTAGGTACATGATTGCGAGTCGGTCGCACATGTGTCGAGCTAACGCCAAGTCATGGGTTATGTACAAAAGCGATATGTTAAAGTCTTTCACTAAATCAAGCATTAACTTTAGAACTTCTGCCCTAATCGAAACGTCTAGCATCGATACTGGTTCGTCTGCAACTATGAATTTAGGGTCAAGTATCAAGGCTCTAGCCACTGCAACCCTTTGCCTTTGCCCACCGCTGAGTTCATGGGGAAATCGATAAAGGAACTCTTCGGCAGGAATTAATTCTACATCCTCAAGGGCCTTGCTGACCTTGTTTTCTCTTTCCTCTCGATTGCCTATCCCTAGAACACTTAAGGGCTCCTCTAAGATAGCGCTAATGGTCATTCTTGGATTAAGTGATTCGTACGGATCTTGAAATATTATCTGCATCTTGCGGCGCATTTCTTTCAAATCTCTTTCCGGAAGAGTTGTTATTTTCTTTCCTTCGAAGAATATGTCACCCGCAGTCGGTTCAATTAACCTGAGCATTAGTCTTCCCGTGGTGGTTTTTCCACTACCGCTTTCTCCAGCTAAACCGAAAACCTCTCTTCTCGCTATTTTGAAATTTATCCCGTCCACTGCGCGCACAAACTGCTGTTTCTTTGAAAAAACTGTGGAAAAAAATCCGCTTTTTACGGGAAACCATTTTTTTAGATCTACAGCTTCTGCTAATGTTTCTTTCATTTTGCAACTCTTCATTTCACTTTTTTTTGACTAGATGACATGCTACATAGTATCCTGTGGTTACTTCTATGGGTTTCGGGTCTTCTTTCTTGCAGACATCCATAACATAGGGGCATCTTGGATGAAATCTACATCCTGGAGGCGGTTTCAAAAGATCCGGTGGAAAGCCTGAAATTGAAGTCATTTCTGTTTTGGCTGTTTTGATGCTTGGAAAAGCTTTTATCAAGCCCTGCGTGTACGGGTGCAACGGTTCTTTGAAAATACGTACAATGTCTCCATTTTCTACGATTTTACCTGCGTACATGATTGCACATTTCTCGCATGTTTCAGCTATGATGGACAGATCGTGGGTTATCAACATCATTCCCAGATTCAACCTACTCTTCATTTCTTTCATCATCTTCAGCACTTGGGCCTGTACGATAACGTCTAGAGCAGTACCTGGCTCATCAGCTATCAAGAGGTCTGGATTGCATGCTACGGCCATGGCTATCAAGGCACGTTGCCTCATCCCTCCGCTAAACTCGTGCGGGTAGTTATCTGCTCTCGACGGGTCAATCCCTACAAATTCTAATAGTTTTGCTGTTCTTTCTTTAGTTTCTTTCTTCTTGGTGTGTGGTTCATGCACTAAGATGGTTTCGGCGATTTGGTCGCCCACTTTGTATACGGGGTTAAGAGCGTTCATGGCTCCTTGGAATACTATTGATATCCCCTTCCATCGGACCTTTTTTCTCATGTCATTTTCTTCAAGTTTAACGATGTCCTTGTCGTTGAACAGTATTTTTCCTCCTATGATCTTTCCTCCTTTGGGAAGGATCTTGAGGATCGATAGAGCAGCTGTCGTTTTGCCGCATCCGGATTCCCCAGCAAGTCCAAGGGCTTCTCCTTTTTCCACTTGAAAGCTGATATCTTCTACAGCTTTCACTGGACCTCTGAGCGTGTAATAATAGGTTTTCAGGTTCTGAACGTCTAATAGTGGCATCCTTTACCCCACTTTCCATAAGTTTCTACGTTTGTGATGTTGTGGCCCTCTATTTTTGAATTAATAACTGAAGAGTCATATAAAAAGCTTTGAGTGAAAGGATTGGTTGCTATGAAACAGAAAATATGGTTGACTGGTTGTTAACCACAACTTTTAAAAAGTTCGTTTTTGCCCTTAGTTCAGCATGCCTTGAAAACGCAAAAAAGATGGATTGGAAAAGGCGCTAATTTGGACTTGGTGACCGAAAACATTGAAAGCTTTTTCAACAGAAAAGGCTTCAAGACAAGGAAAGATGCATTACCAAGGGGGTACAAAATCTCAATCGTGCCCCAGCATGTTCGCAGTGTGAAGGCTCACATCAAAGTCACGATCCTGGGGCGTCCCCACGATTTTATGGTAGAACTCTCAGTTGATGACCCTTCACGTTTTTCTACTAAGCTAGGACTCGCTACAACCCTATTCGGTGGTGGAGTCTTTGTCTTACGAGGTTTGAAGTTACAGGAGGCACTGGAAAGATTGGAGAAAGAATTTTGGGTGTATTTAGAAGAGGCAATTGCGTGTGTGACTGGGTCACATAATGAAGGCAGTGCGGGGAGTACGTTGAGTAGGTAAGACGTTCAGCTTTTGGTAATAGTTAAGGCGGCGCGCGCACAGAACACTCATTAGATGTTTTTTATGTGGCACCGTGAGTTGTTATCGGACCCAAATTTTGTAAACGTAGGGTGCCTAGGAATGTGTCGAGTAGAACAGAACCAGAAATCATCCATCTAATGGTCTTTTGGTTATGGTACATGTTTATGAGCGATTTTGCGTTGGGTGCACTTTCGTCTATGCTGTAATCTGGTGGCAATTCTCTTGTAATGTTGGCATTAGGGTCGAGAGGTACTTCTGGGTACCACCAGAATGTTCCTGTTGCTAATTCCACGTAGGATTCGTCAGTTTCGAAGAATCCGATTTTCCAGACTAGATTTTTGAGTTTGATGCCGACGTAGCTTGAGTTGTTTTTTAGAGTGAAAGTTGCATTTATGTAGATTCGGTTTTGTTTAATCGTGAAGTTGAAGTATGGCACTTTTAGGTCAAGTGTTTCAAGGGCTGTATAGAACTCTGCATAGTTCAATGTGGGTTCTATTAGGAGGAGAGTGGACGTTACAGCTACTACAGAAAATACTATTACAAGCAGGTTCCACCTCTTTTTTAACATGTTCAACCCACTCTCGTGTTGATAATTTCAACTAAGCTTATAAACATTAAAGTAGTTGAAAAAATTCGGTGGTTTGTTGAAGGAGAAGCTGAAAGACGCTCTAGTTGCCGCAGGTTGGGGCTTAACAACAGCTTCAATCATTTTGCGGAGTTTGTATGAAGGGGCGAGTTTGACGTGGCTAGATTATGTGCCCATCTTTTTTGTGGCTGCGTTAGCTGGCTTAATCTTGGTCGATCTTGAAAAAATTGTTTATGGTTTAATACTGTCAGTCTTGCTTTCCGTCTTTATAATGTTTTTTTGTCTAACTTTGCCTGCAACGTTAGGTAAGGTTGGTCGCTTTGCTCCTCTGGAAGCTTTTTATAGCGGTGTTTTTGTCATGGTGTTTAGAAGCATATTTCCGATAACGATAATTGTGTCCTTTTTGGGAGGTTTTGTTGGCGGCTTGATCGGAGAGAAGTTAAAGCTACGTTAGCGTCTCTTTCTAAGTTTTGGATTGAGTATTTCATCAATAGCGTATCCGAGCAAAATGAACGACACCGACACTAATGCTATGGCTAGACCGGGTGGCAGCCACCACCACCATTTATCTAAGCCTCCTTCAATGGCTTGTGCGTCATGAAGCATTCTTCCCCATGAAATAACAGTCGGGTCGAATAAGCCCAAGAAGCTTAAGGCAGCCTCCATTAGAATAGCGCTGGGAACTGAAAGAGCTAAGGAAACGTAGACTAGGGACATCACGTTTGGGAGGACGTGCTTTGTTATTATGTGGAATTTTCCTGCTCCAACGGCTTTAGCAGCTTCGATAAACGGTCTCTCTTTAAGGCTGAGAACTTGTGACCTTACTACTCTTGCGAAGCCCATCCATCCTAGGAAGCCGATTAGGATTATGAGGTTGACTAACGAGGGCCCTAAAACTGCGATTAACACTAGCAGTAGCGGCAATGTTGGCAAAACAAGCAGTATGTCTGTGGATCTCATAAGGATTTCATCTACGATAAAACCAACGTAACCAGCAGCTAGACCGACTATCAGTCCTATAACCACGCCGATGAAGGCTGCAAACAATCCGACGAAAAGTGATATTCTTGCTCCATAGACCATTTGTGACCATATGTCCCTTCCCCAGTGATCGGTTCCAAGAATGCCGTAAGCGGTGCCATAAAGTTTTAGGTTAAGATCGTCAATGCAGATGGCTGTCTCTACCTTTTTCTCATCCATATCCGGGTTCATATCCTCAAAATACACAAGGATGTCTAACACATACTGATCAGGCTGCGAAAAGACGACTCTTGCCGGATCTATTGTTGGATCAGTCGGGCTAAAAATATTCTTCATTTGTCGTGAATATGAACTTATGAGAGGCTGTGTCCAGTTCTGGCTGCTGGTAAATTTCTTATGCCAAAAAACATATGATGTACCATTTTCTACCAGTCTAATTGATAGTGTAACATAAACGGCTTGAAGATTTTCTACTCCACTGGCTTGGATGCTCATATCGCATATAAACAATTTGGGTGGAGACTCGTAGGGGAAGTTTAAAGGCTTTTTAGAGGTCAAATGGGCTTCAACCGAGCCCACGAGGGGGTATCCAGCTAACCTTCTAAACAGTATTTCGGCGGATCCAGGTCCACTCACGGGGCTTCCAACATTCTGTTCATAAGCGATACCTATATTTTCCGATGCGCTTGTGAAGTTCCATTCATTTGTTACCGAGGTCATAGTAGGAAAGCCTGGTTCGTTAGTTAACTGAAGATTTTCAGTAAAGCCTTGTTCTCCAGAGAACCACTTTAACCAGATAGGCGCAGCGAAGTCTCCAGCCACGTACGTGGCTTGAACTGGATCGTTTGGCGCAATGAGCGGAGCGATTATGGCGATTGTTGAAGACACGACAAGGATGGCGAGTCCGAGCACACCTCTTTTGTTGGTCAAGAAGATTTTGAAGAAGTTTACAAGCCTTTTTATTGCGAACGAGGTTTTGGATTTGGAAGCTGCCAACACCTGTCACCCATACTTTATTCTCGGATCTATTATGCCGTAGAGAAGGTCAGCTATGAGGTTCGCCGCGATAACGCATAGGCTTATTATGAAGAACATGGTTTGGAGAACTGGATAGTCGTTGTAAGTTATTGCTTGCCAGAGCCAGTATCCAAGTCCCGGATACGTGAAAACCTGTTCTGTGATTATTGCACCGCTGAACATAAATCCGAAAGATATAGCTGCGTTGGTTATTAGTGGTAGTGAGGCGTTTTTCAAAGCATGTTTAAATAGTACAGTTCTTTCTTTGAGTCCTTTGGCTCTAGCGGTGATTATGTAGTCCTCGGTTAAGGTTTCCACCATTGTTGCCCTTGTCAGCAGGAGATAACCACCGTATTGGAAGAGGACGAGGGTGACAACTGGTAGGAACAGATGGCTTAATCGACCGGCAATTTCAACAAACACGTTCTCAGGCGGTGTAACCGCCCATTGGAAAGGCACCACACCTGATCCAGGGAACCAGCCTAGGTTGCGGTGGAATATCAGCAATAGAACCATGCCTATCCAGAAGGATGGAAGCGAATAGGTCACCAGCGAAGCCAGTACCGATGTGCTGTCATATAATCCTCCACGCTTTTGGGCTGCTATTACTCCTGCAACGATGCCGATTACTATTGATAATGCTGTAGAAATGCCTATTAACATGAGTGTATTTAGAAGGCGTCCCATTATTCCTACGGAAACTTCCCTGTGACTATGATAGGAATATCCGAATTGTCCAGTCAGCATGTTGGTTATATACTTGATGTACCTTACGTGCATGGGTTGATCTAAACCGAATAATTCCTTTACTCTTTCAACTTGTTCTAAATTTTGCAGTCTTGCAGCAGATGCGAATACCGCCATTGGATCTCCAGGCATCAACTCAAAAATAACAAAGTTTATTGTGAGAACGATAAAAACTGTTACTATTGCGAATGTCACTCTCTTCATGAGATAAGCTTTAAGTCCCATTTTCGACTCTCTTTTACTCTAATGCAGATGGAAGTTTATTTAGGTTTTGTGCGTTTCGCTTTGTTTAGGGTGGCAGACGCATATATGATTATCTCCGTAATCCTTAAATTCCTTAAATATCATATCTTTCGGCTGCTAACAAAAAGAATAGGAGAAAAAGAGCGTGAACAGCAAATATAAGAATGTATCCATAGCGATAATCGTTATCTCTTTGCTTGCACTGACTTCGTTTGTGTTTCCAGTATCTGCTCAGGTATATGGCCCAAAGTCATCGAACCTGGTGATTCACATATATCTTAATCCCGATCTTGAAAACCAAGACGTGGATGCGGGTATCCTTGACATCAACGATTGGCCTCTTGCGAAGGAGTGGATTGACAGTTGGGTGATGAGACCGGACATAACAATGCGGTCATATTCGGAAATAGGCATGATGGAGTTCGACATCAACCATCAGAAGTGGCCTACGGGTTGCGGGGATCATAAATACTTTGATGATACGTGTCCGCGTTGCTTAGCTGCTAGAGAGTTCAGAAAAGCCATCGCCTACTTAACGGATAAAGATAGGTATGTGTCAGAGATTCTGAAAGGCTACGGTTACAGATTAGACCTGCCCATACCTCCGTTTCTGACACCCTACTTAACTGATCTTGAAGGGGAAGGCTTGCTTTACGAGTACAGCGTCACAAAGGCCATCGAAACATTGGAAAACGCTGGGTTCAAGGATTGGGATGACGACGGCATACGCGAGTGGTCAGGCGATGGTGGTTCAACCGTTGAAGAACTACCTGAGTTGATATTCTACATCAGAATGGACGACCCCAACCGAAAAGCGGCTGGAGAGATGCTGGCAACTGAACTAAAAAAAATCGGGCTTAAGACCAAAGCGATAGTAACCGAGAGGACGGTGTGCTACAAGCAAGTGATGGTTCTCTACGACTTTCACTTATACACTGGCGGATGGAGCCTATCTGTGATTCCAGACGTATACTACGACCTCTACAGTAACGAAACCTATTATGGTCCCGACATAGGCTGGAGCTTAAACTATCCAGGTTTCTGCAACAATGAATTCTACGAGTATGCCTACTTGTCAAAGTATCCCCACTCTATTGAAGAGGCTAAGTGGGCCGCTAAAGAGGCTGGGAGAATCTACGCGGAGAATGTAGCAGTCATACAGCTATGGGCTTCTGCAGCTGTAAAAGCCTACAAGACTGGCTGGACTGGCGTAGTCAACATGGAAGGATTCGGCGTAGACAACGGCTACACGTTCTTAAGCATGTACAATCCAGACGACGACAGGATTGACTGGGGATTCAAGAGCGACATTGAACAGTTGAACATGATAAGTTCAGAATGGTTGTGGGACCACAATGTTCTTGAGCTGATCTATGAAAGTTTGATGGATTACAACCCGTTCAACTTAGACTTCACGGAATACGATTTGGCTGAAAGCCATGAGCTTGGCAGCTGGATTAACCCTGACACCGGCGAAGAAGCTACTGAGATGAACTTCACACTCAGATCAGGGGTAACGTGGCATGACGGCACTCCTTTCACAGCTGAAGACGTCAAGTTTACAATAGAATTCAATATGGCTTGCGGACCGGGAATTGCATGGAACTATCCGTCAGTGTCGGACGTCTACAGCGTCGACATCATAGATGGCAAGGTTAGAGTTAGAATGAAGAGCTTCAGCGTATGGGCACTTCAGTGGATCGGAGGCCTGCCGATAATCAAGAAAGACATATGGGAAAAGATAAAGGATGAAGCAGGAAAAACTTGGACAGATCCAGGCTTCGACTTCAGCGTCGTCAGAACGTACGACCCAATGGTTGATGATGCAGACGAGAATGGCGTAGCAGATCTAAAGCAAGACGGAACAGGACCTTGGATCTTTGACGCATACGAGTTAGGCACATACGTCAGCCTTACAGCAAACACCAACTACTATAAAAGCCAAGAAGAAGTGGACAATCGTCTGGAAGAGATGTTCCACGCAGTAGGCGACGTTGACAAAGACGGAGCAGTCGGAATCAAAGACATCGGATTAATCCTCAGAGCTTTCGCAACTACCCCAGCAACAGGAGGCACTCCGGGAGCTTGGGGTGCTTGGAACCCAGCTACAGACCTAGACGGAGATGATCAAGTGACCCTGAAAGATTTGACGATTGCTGGCAAGAACTTCGGAAGAGAGTCAGGGTGATAAGGAGATGGAGAAAATGAAACGAAAAACTTTACTTTTGATGTTAGTTACGGCATTGCTCTTCGTTAATCTCGCCGCCATTAGAATAAGCAAAGCACAAGAAACAACAGTTTACGTGGATCCCGCAGAAGGGACGGCGGACCCGGGCACTTACTACTCTGTGAATGTGACAGTTGCAGATGTTGACGGCCTGAGTGCTTGGGAGCTCAAACTTGGATATAACCCGGTAATCTTGGATCTCAAAGAGGCAGATGTCGTCGAAGGGCCTTTCCTTAGTGCTGCAGGAACTACTGATTTTTACGTTGTGGTCTCAGCGTATGGTTATGTGCAAGTTGGTTGCGCATTGACGGTAGACGTGACAGCAAGCGGCAACGGAACCCTAGCCACTTTCAGCTTCCTCGTCCTCCCGAATTATCCGGGCGTCTCTAACCTAACCTTGTTTGACACGGGCCTATACGACATTGACCTCGCTGACATCGACCGTACAACAGCGGACGGAGAATTCACGTCCACTCTGGTCCCAGCCTTTGCTTGGACGCCTGAGTACCCCATAGCAAACGAGACGGTGACATTCAACGCTACGGACAGCTTCAGCGGCCTCGGCTTAAACATAACAGAATACTCCTGGGATTTCGGCGACGGGACCACAGGCACAGGTGTAATCGTGAACCACACATACACAGCATACCAGAAAGAACCTTACATAGTGAACCTCACAATCACCGACGAAGAAGCTAGACAAGTCTCCACAGCTAAAGAACTACTGATCTATCGTGATGTAGCCATAGCAGACATCTGGGTGACCGATCAGAACCTTGACGAAGCATTTACAACAATAGACTCAACTGCAGTTTCTACGTACTATCCGCCGTATGGCATTGTAGTGACGGCTGCTAACTTCGGAACACAAACCGAAACCTTCAATGTGACGCTAACATTTTCTGCTCCAACAGACCTTATTGGTTACGGTGTTACCGAGAGTACTTATAACGTAACACTGGCACCAGGCAAAGGCTCAGGTTTCAGTCTATGGTATGATTGGAACGCAACGGATCCCGCGGGCAATCCTCTGCCCACAGGAACCTACACGTTCACAGCAACAGCTACTACGGTGGAAGGCGAAATCGATATAGACAACAACGAAATCACATTATCGGTCAATATTTTCATACCTCTCATCTTGGTTCCGGATACTGGAATTGCATCAACTACCGTCGTAGGTGAAGGTTTTGAGCCTACCTCGACAGTAACAATCACTTGGGATGGAACATCGATACCGACCGTTCCAAGTCCTCTGGTCACTGATTCAGACGGCAGCTTCACAGCTATAATCAGCGTACCGACCCAAGATGAACCTGGAATTCACATCGTCAATGCAACCGACGAAGCAGGAAACTCGGCAGTAGGAACCTTCACGGTGCTTGACCTGACAGGGCCAGCAGGACCAACAGGCGAAACCGGACCAGCAGGACCAACAGGCGAAACCGGACCAGCAGGACCAACAGGCGAAACAGGGCCAGCAGGCGAAACCGGAGCAACAGGAGCTACAGGTCCGGCAGGACCAGCAGGAGCGGATGCTCCGGCAGAGTATCTTTGGGCCTCGCTTGTTCTTGCCATCGTAGCTATTCTCATCGCGGGCTACGGAATCTTAAGGAAAGCAGCATAGCAATCAACATCGATACCATCATCCCCCCTTTTTTATTTATTAACTAACAATTTTGCGTACGTTCCAAAAGAGCTAAACTGAAAATTGGAACACCTCTTATTCTGACGCTAGGCGCGCATTTATTAATCATAGATCTTTCATCAGTGAATCAAGAAGAGGGTTAAGTAAGGCGGAGAAATTTTGGCAACAATTAATTCATTCATAAAGGTAATGAAACTTCGGAATTGACTTACAGGCACTGCGAAGAAAACATACATAAAGGGAAGGCGTGCGCCCGCCAATAGACAAAACTTAAGATTTAAATCCCAGTAGAGCTAACACAATTCAAATACATGAACTGGAATGAATGGAACATGGAAACGCGTTTTTCGCGGTCACGTGATGATGCCCATGTTTAATATCAAGAAGGTTAGTCAATTGAGGGAAAAAAGTCTGTTGTATGTGACTCTAGTGTTGGTCATCCTTAATGTATTTGCATTTTCGATGAAAACAAGTGTAGCTCAATCTGAGGCAGTTATTTACGTAAGCCCCGACATGAACTCAGCGGCGCCAGGAGAATCCTTCGACATCAAGGTAAACATTAAGCATGCCGAAAATGTTTATAGTTGGCAGTTTTGTTTGAGTTGGGATCCAACTGTTTTGGAAGTTCAAGATGTTCAAGAAGGCTTCTTCCTCAACCAGCGCATATATAAAACCATCTTCCATGCTTTTGTTGACAATGACGCTGGCAACCTAACGGTAGTTTGTGTTCTTAAGGGCGAGCCTCGTTCTTCTTCTGCTAGAGGCGACGGAACTCTTGCCACAGTTACATTCTACGTTAAAGATACGGGATATACTGCCCTACACCTTTACGACACCATGGTACTTGACTACGATATATTAGAGTTGCCTCACACGAGTGAACATGGTATTTTTCAGTATGGCGCGCGCATTCCCATCCTTCGTGTGGATCTACCAACCGTGGCAGATCCTCTGACTCCTGGCTCCACTCTTGATGCAAACATAACCATAGTCGACGTCGCGAACCTTTATAGTTGGATGATTTGTTTGAGTTGGGATCCAACTGTTTTGAATGCTACAAATATTCAGGAAGGCCCTTTCCTCAGCCAAGAGGGTGCACAAACAACCGCCTTCGATGTAACCTATCCAGAAGCGGGAACCGTATGTGTCAACTGCACGCTCGTAGACGACCCTATAGTTACAGCTGGTGGCAACGGAACGTTGGCTACCATCATCTTCTCAGTTGAGCATTATGGAGATACCATTCTGGATCTCCACAACACAACGCTGCTTGATAACAATCTAATGGAAATTTTGCATCTAAGTGAAGATGGTTACTTCACGAATGTGATGGGAGATATAGCTGTTAAGAGCATTGAAGCCTCAATCTACAATGTCACCGTAGGAGACACAGTGTCCATAACAGTTACAGTAGAGAACGAAGGCAACGTAGCTGAAAACTTTGACGTCCTAGTATGGGCTAACATCACTCGTTTACGAACCATACCCGTGGCAGATCTGGCTTCAGGCGATCAAAAGACGCTTACACTTGACTGGAATACTCAGAACATAGCCGAAGGCAGATATGTAGTAAAGGCTGAAGCCGACATCCTACCTCACGAAACGGACCCTGAAGACAACACGCTTGTTATGGACGATGTCATTCAGGCGACCGCACAACGCGAGGCGCAATTCCCGACAACTCTAATAATAGCGACTGTGGCCATAATCGTGCCTCTAGCAATTATTCTATTCTACTTTACAAGACGAAAACGCTCCCCAAAAACGTGAAAACGCTCTTTTTCCCTGAAATCTATGTACGCGTGCGCACGCATTTGAGAGATCATCCAGAATTTTGAAGCGCGCGCTGAATCTTTTCTGTTCCATCTTCATTTTTCCAGATGTGGAAAACTAATTAAAGGAATGAACTTGAAGGAGTTGTAAACTGGTCTTCTCCAGAAGAGAGGGGTTTCGGGAAAGGAGATGAAAAAGGGAATTGGAGAAGAGGCAGAAGAGATCGGAATCGAATCTCTTCCCTCTGATTCGCTGCTTGGGAGATACATCCACAGAATTCGCTCATTTAGCCTAAACGCCAATCTCTTCCTGCTGTCAAGCATACTCAATGGTATAAGTTTCGGGATCTGGGACATAATCTTTAACCTTTATTTGAAATGGGGACTAGGCTTTGAAGCGGATTTTATTAGTCAAGTCCTCTCTATGAGCATGTTTGCCACAGGATTCGTCGCCATACCTGCAGGTCTTCTGTGTCAAGGAATTGGAAGGAAAAAGAGCTTTCTCCTCGGAACATTCGTAAGCAATCTGTTCGTTCTAGCTCAAATTTTAACGGTTAACCACACTTTTCTTTTAGGTTCAAGCTTAGCATCCGGATTGTTTGGCACCATCTCTTGGGTTGCTAGTGCCCCCTTCATGATGGAGAACAGTCAACGGGACGAAAGAACCTATTTGTTCAGTGTCAGCTGGGCTCTTATGACGATTTTCAGCCTCGTCGGAAACCTGCTAGGAGGATTTCTCCCAGACTCCTTTGCAAATGTGATTGGCGGTGCAGAGACAAAAATTCTAGGATACAGGTTAACTTTGTTCTTTTCAATCGTGTGCGGACTTGCGGCTCTACTACCTCTATCCTTGATAAAAGAGAGAAAATTCACAAATCAGGTTGAACGACTTTCATTTTCTCTGAAAGGCATCAAAAGTTATTCCGTGATCTTCAAGCTCGTCTTAACTGCTGGACTAATCGGATTTGGCGCAGGATACATTGTACCCCTCTTCAACGTGTTTTTTGCAGGCAAGTTTATGGCGACCGATGAACAAGTAGGAGTAATCTTCGCCTTGGGTCAGATTGCTCTGACGGTAGGAACTTTGCTTGCGCCAATGATTTCTGATAAATTGGGCAAAGTAAGAGTCGTTGTTATCTGTCAATTCGTCTCAATTCCTTTCATATCTCTCATCGCACTTTCTCCCACGCTTGAGCTAGCAAGCTCCGCATATCTCGCAAGAGGTACACTTATGAACATGGCTGGTCCAGTCGGCTCTGCTTTCGCGATGGAAATTGTGAAACCAACTGAACGGGCGACTACAAGCGGGTTTCAAATCATGGCTGACAACATCCCGAGAGCCGTGGGCGTAATTTTGGGAGGGCAAATAATGAGTTTAGGAGATTATGCCTCACCATTCTTTTTCACTTCGGCATTCTATTTAACGTCATGCGTCCTTTACTTCATCTTCTTCAGGAAAACGGAAAGAAAAATAACTCAAGAGAAGATTGAAGATTTGCATGCGCCGGACGGCGAAGCCTAGGTTAAACCCCATAGTTCTAGCGTCATTGCACGTGCGCAAATTGAGAAACTATAGGGTACGAAGAGTCTAAAGAGAGATTGCGCGCGAGCCAAAGTGATTTAAAGTCATAGCTAGAAACATAATTACATGTCAAACACCAATTCAATTCCTTTAGAGAAGGCTATTGAATTATGTAGAGCGCACAGAGATAAACACAAAGTTCGTTTGTTTAGTCAATGTTGGGGCTGTCTAAGATTCTCAAAAGAATAGCCCAGTAAGATGTGTTTTTACAATCCTTCAGAAAATCGTGGATGCAAATTCGTTAACAAACTGTTCGACGAATTAAACTCAACATAACCAAGCATGGGATAATGTGCGCGCGCTAGAAGCCATCAACTATTCTTTCCATACCTTGGCTACGTTTTTGGCTACGAAACCGTCGACGAAAGCGTAGACGATGAACAACACTATCGTCGTTGCTAGGCTTGGTACAGTCAAGTTGATTAAAAAAGCTGGAATGTGCGCGATGATTAATGCAATGAGAAGGGCTAATCCGTGACCTAAGAGGCTTGTCCATGCTGTCTTAGTCGAAATAGACCAGATAGTGACGGTTAAAAAGCAGTTGAGACCGCCTAAGACAATGAAAAGCAATATGAATCCTATGATGAGCCCAATCAACGATCCTACAACCACTAAGAGAACAGAAACAAAAACCCACACGAAAACCAAGACAGCCATTATTACCGAGTATGCGATTCCATGTATGAAGTATTTTGTAACTCTTCTGGGATACCCTTCTTCTGGAAGTGCGGTTGGTGGCGTAGCAGGTAACCCAAATAGCTCCGCTTTGCCTTCTTCCAGAGGCTTCTCATAGGTCTTAACCCGTTCCACCACTATCGGTTTCACAGCTTCTTCGACCCTTGTAGGCTTCTCCTCCTGCAGTTCCTTCAGCCACTTCTCAACTTCCGTCTCCGACACTTTGAGTCGCATGTTCTTTGAAGCTTCTAGGATAGCTTCCCTCTTTGTTTTTCCCCTCTCGATAAGCTCTTTCACCTTCGGTATTTCAATACCCTTTCTCCAAGCAAGATCTAGAACCGCTGGCTCTTTGGCTTTCCACTCATGTCTGACATAAGCCTCGATGTGCATACTCAAAATCTTAAGAGGGTCACTGGGATAAGCCATAGCATAATTCTGAACTAATTCCTTGTAAATTGTTTTGATTTCTCTAGAAGACATATCTTCTCTTACCACAATTATGCCAACCGAGCTATTTAATATTTAACCTCTTTGGAGGACACAATGTTGTTTTTCCACATCTTGGAGTATATCGCACGCGTTTATCCAAATAAGACACTTTGCGCGCACATACGTGTGTGTGGGGTTAAACTTTAACCCAAACGTCTGAATATTTTCACTTTGGTATAGACAAAAACCATAACAAAAAAGAGGGAAGGTATTAACTTTTGGGTTGGGTTATTTTTTTCTCAATTCGAGGTAGTCAGTTAGCAGCAGTATTCCCTGGATTAGCAGGAACAGACCAACTATCCACTGTAGAAGCTCCTCAAACACTATGACCAGTATTCCGAAGACGATACATATCATGGCTAAGATGGGCTTAGAAACGGTTACCCCAATTTTTTTTCAATCCCTTCTCCACCGCTTTGGTCATAAGCTCTCCTTCCTATTCGACAGTTCAAAATACGATAGTGGTTAGGATATAAAACCTTCCACAGAGAAAATGGGGATGTTGCGCGCGCAAACATTAGGAATGAAAGGAAGCAGCCTAAAAAGTAGGTGTGTTCTGTTAAACATTGTTTTATGTATATAGCGGTAGATAGAATGCATGGACGTGACGTAAAACTTAAATTCTAAAGTCA
>JACUTO010000015.1 GCA_014859755.1 Candidatus Bathyarchaeota archaeon | reverse complement strand
ACATCCTGCACCTTAAGTTCACATATCTGATTAGGATCGGTCAAGCTGTTTCCATCGCAGTCGTAGGAGTAGCCAAGCTGCCGAAGCTTTTCAACAGGCACACCGATTTCTGTTGCCTTAAAATGCGTCAATGGAGCGTTTGTAACGTCGAACCGTATTGTCCCATCTTTGAAAACGGACAGATCATGTTTCGCTCGTAGGATCCCCTTTTCAAGGATTTCCGCCGTCTTTGTTTCATTCGTTAAACCCTTTACACCCTTCACGAGTTCAGGGATAGGAAGATTAAGCTTTCTGCAGGCTTCGTCCATCAACTCTTTAAGATTAACCAATTGTTTCTCGTAACTTCTCGTTGGAACCCTGCAAATCGGACAAAAACTTTCTTTTAGACGCCTCCCGCATTGAGGGCAAAATTTCTCCATAACGGTTTCTGCGCCACATCGGGGACATTTTGTTTTGAAGGTTGACTCGTTACACTCCGAACATCGACGCTTAACGAGGTCAACTTCTATCGCAACTTTTTTCAACGCCTCTGTAAGGTTTCGTCGAGAGCCACCAGCCAACCCGACGGGAAATAGGACGTGAACGAGTGGCCTCATCTCTCTCCTCTTGGCCTTTTCCGGGCGTCCCATTCTGGCACCGAGAAAGGTAGGGGCCTTTTTTCTGATAGGGATGCCTGTGAGTTTCTGCATGATTTCAAAAACGTTTTTTGAACGAACTGCCATTGTTTTGGGGGCGTGTAGCCCAAGGCAAAAAGCGAAGATGTGGGCCTCGTCGTTTTCTATCTTAATTTTGTTTTTAACGACTTCATGTGGAACACAAATTCTTTCAAGCAGAACTTTTATCGTTTCGTTCTTCGCGCCAGTTATTTCTTGGACAACACTGGCTTCGATCTGCCTTTCGGAATTCAAGAGCCATTTCCTTAACGTTTGAAACTCTTCAGAGGAAATGCTGGACCAAAAAAAGGTGAAAAAAGGATGAAGAGGCACCTTGAACGTTGAAGACAACGCTATTGCCTCCTTGGCGCTTGGCTTGTTTTTAAACGGGTCGCTTAATATGCCTTCGAAACGGAGGGTGGAAATCTTGACGGCTGCAGCGGCCTTTTCTAAGCTGCCGTTAAAATTTTGTTTGATGACCGCGCGAAGCTCTTCACGCCACCATTCTTCAGTGAAACCCGATGGAAGCAGAGGTTTATTATTGTATAAAAAGTCGCCAAATCCGATGAGGATGTCTCCAAGAAATAGAATTTTGGCAATCATGTTTTTGATTTGTTTAAGATTTTGAAGTGTAACACGAACAACGGACCCATTTTTTAATCGCACAATCGGGGGTTCTATCGTATCCACGGGGACGACAACTCCGGCTTTTCCAGGCCCTTCTATGCGCAGTTGCGTTCCTGCGGCGAGAAAGTTTTGGAGAACCATCATGGTCGCGGGGTGGATGCCCACTGCTGCAAGGCCTGTGTTCCTTGCTCTCCCGTAGCGAAGCCTGAAGCCCCCGTGTGTAGACGGAAATGCGAAAATTGGGCGGCCGGCGATGACGTCTTCCATAAACCCAGCTGTCCTTTTTTCCTCGATTTCCCTTATTCTTCTTAACCAATCCCATCCCTCGATTCCCAGTTTCTCAACGATCGTCCACACTTTTGCAGAGCGTCCCACGACCCCATCATTTACAACTCGAAGAGCCCCGCCTCGAACTCGGTTTGTTTCAATTCGAGGTAGGTTACGGAAGGATGAAACCTCAATTGGATCGGATTCTGTGCCGGTGACTTCCACTGGAATAAACTGAACAGCCCTTCTCAATTCCTCGTCTGAAACATGATACTGAAATCTAGCTACCGCCCGCTCAAATAATCGCACTTCTTCTATGAAACGCCTAACTTCCTCCTCGGTTGGCTTATAACGGTCCAACCCGAGCAGGCGGCGAACAAAATCTCCGATCACCAAGGTTAAGGCTTGCTCAGTGCCGCCCGCAGAGCGTATTGGACCAGCGTAATAAATTGCGAGATACTTTGTTCGATCAGGATTGGATTTGATAGCTACTCGCGCCACACCCTGCAGGGGAGCCGCAGTAATTCCTTCAGTTAATATGGCGAGGGCGGTTCTTATCGCTTGCTCGGCTGCTTCACGTGCACCCATGTGCCCAAATTTTCCGTAAACAATCTGCTCGGCAATTTTGAAAGCAAGTTCTTCTCGAGGTAACTTCTTGCTCAAATCTCGTATACTCTCAGCAACTCCGGGAGGACCAACAAGTCCTTCGACGAGTTCGGCTAAATCCTTCGCTACTTCAGGCTCAGGACTGAGGGCAGGGTCTAGCCCCTTCTCTCTCGCCTTTCTTGCAACAGCATACACGCTCTCGAGGCTTTTTTCTAAAACAGCCGTGTATTGCTGATACTCTTTGCTCATCTCGATATCCAAAATCGTCCTCCTTCACTACGATTCTCGGAAGCGGATATTGAGTCTTTCTAACACAAAATAGATAAAAAGAGAAGAAGGCTCTTCGTGAGTTCAAAATAAAATGAAAATTGACACGGTTCCTGTTTGAGGACCCCCCGTGTATCCGCTCATGGGCGTTTCATACTTTTCACTAGTTCCCTGATTTTGTCTTTCACTTCATGCTCTTCTAAAACGTTGCCTGTCACAATTATGTCCGCCCCAGCCTCTACTACTTCTTTCACTTGTTCACCGGTTTTTATGCCGCCGCCTACAATCAACGGAAGACTGACAATACTCTTCACCATTCTTATCATTTCGCTGGGCACGGATTGTTTGGCGCCGGATCCCGCCTCTAGGTAAACGAAGCGCATACCAAAATACTCTGCTACTAAGGCATGGGCAACAGCAAGTTCAGGTTTGTCGTATGGAATTGGAACAGCCCTTCCTACGACGCTGGCTGCACTGCTCTCTCCCACGATTATATAACCAAGGGGAATGGGTTCCAAACCGAATTTTTTGATGATGGGCGCACCCAAAACATGGGCGCCTATAATAAAGTAGGGATCTGAAGAATTGAGGAGTGACATGAACCATATGGCATCGGCGTACTTGCTGATGCCGGTTACGTTGTTGGGAAAAAGAATTACAGGAATGTTCACTGTCTTTTTTATCGCTTTTACAACACGGTCCAAATGGGAAGTTGAAACGATGGTTGATCCGCCGACCATGATAGCTGCTGTTTGGCAAGATTCCGCCTCATGAACTATATGGGATGCGGAGGAGGGAGTTACCTTTTCGGGATCGATGAGAGTAATATGAATAGTTCCTTCTTCCTCAATCTTTTCTAGCAGGTATTTTTCCACTTGCCCAACCATGCATGATCCCATTAGGTACTAGTTGTTCTTGAGTAAAAATTGTCGGTGAATTGACAGTATACGTCGATTTCTCGAAGAGCAGGTCTAATGGCCAGTTCATCCGTTAAGCCGCAACTTCCACACCGCACCCTAGCGCGTTCATGACCTGGCAATATCTCAACCCTAATTGCTTCTTTTCCACACTTGGGGCATAGGTAAACCTTGGGCAACCTCGTTTTAGGGATTCGAACTACCTTTCTTCGCCTTCTACCCATGCCAAGTCCTCTGTTACGAATATAACATTCAAAGCCGCTACTTTAACCGCACGTGTCCAAGTACATCGTAATGGCTTAAATATTTGTCCTAAACGCGGTATCTAACGAAACTAGAAATCAAAGGAAAAATACGAGTTATTAAAAAGGGGACTCAATAGTAGAGATGCAGGGTGAGCACGTTGAAATTGACGAGTGACGTCTTAAAATTAGACTTGCCATCAGTCGAAAACAGAATCAAGCGGTTCGTCAAAGATTACGTGGAAAAATGCGGAGCGGAGGGCGTGGTTTTGGGCGTATCAGGTGGACTTGACAGTTCCGCAACGGCGGCTCTCGCCTCCCTTTCTTTGGGAGGCCATAAGGTGCTAGGTATCGCAATGCCCGAGGAGGAAACGTACGACGTCACCGATATTCAACATGCAAAACTTCTTGCAAAAAAATTCGGTTTCAATCTGCAGATAGTTGACATCTCCTCTACATTGAAAGCATGCTTCCAATCTCTTCCAATTTATGATGCCGCAGACAAACTTAGCAAGGGCAACGTAAAGGCGAGAATTAGAATGGTTTACCTTTACTATTATGCCAACAAACTTAACAGGCTAGTGTGCGGCGCTTCAGATAAGTCTGAAACCATGGTGGGGTATTTCACAAAGTGGGGAGACGGAGCCGCAGACATCTCACCCATCATGGACCTTTACAAGACTCAAGTTAGGCAGCTGGCCCTACATATAGGTGTTCCCGCCGAGATCGTGGCGAAACCTCCATCTCCTAGACTTTGGCCAAACCAACTAGCAGAAAAAGAGTTAGGCATTAAGTACGAGACCCTAGATTTAATTCTGTTCGGCTTAGAACATTTTATGAAACCGAAAGAAATCGCCGAGCAACTAAAGCTACCCATAAAACTCGTTGAGGACGTTAAAAGACGGTGGCTAGCCACAGAACACAAGCGGCGACTACCCTTAACAGCGAAACTTGGATACAGAACCGTTGGAAAAGACTTCAGACTTCCCCATAAACCATACTAAACTTTTTCTAAACCCCTGCAAATTAAAACTAGGAGTGAGACTGTATGCCAGAAAAAGTTAACGTGGCCCTCGCACAAATAAGTTGTAAAGTTGGAGATAAGAAACACAACATTGACGTCATGAAGAACAATATCAAACGGGCAAAGGAAAAAGGCGCAAACCTCGTTATTTTCCCAGAACTCTCATTAACCGGCTACTTAAACCGAGACCTCGCATACGAGTTGGCGGAGCCCGTTCCAGGCCCTTCCATTTACTCCTTGGAAGAGATAGCAAAGAAAGAGAACATACACATAGTTTTTGGAATGCCTGAACAAAGCGAGAAGGCACACGCCGTCCTCTACAATACTGCGGTTTTGTTGGGTCCTGACGGATTGATCGGTAAGTACCGAAAGATGCACCTGCCAACCCACAGCGTTTTTGAAGAGAAACGCTATTTTCGACTAGGATACGAGACGCCAGTTTTCGAGACAGAAATCGGAAAAATGGGGTTGACGATTTGTTACGACATGTTTTTCCCGGAAATATCCCGCTTGCTAAGATTGAAAGGCTCACAACTCATAATCTGCATATCAGCCTCGCCAGCTGTGAGAAGCAGGTTCTTTGAGGTGTTTACTGCTGCGAGAGCTCTTGAAAACACCGTTTTTCTAGCCTATGTGAACCTCGTTGGAGTTGAAAATGGATTACAATTTTGGGGAGGAAGCAGAACGATAGCCCCCGACGGGAGTATCCTTGCAAAAGCCAAGTACGACGAAGAAGATCTAGTTATAGGAACCATTGACTACGCAGATTTGGAACGCGCAGAAGCCTTTGTGCCCACACTTCGCGACTTAAGACCCGAACTATTCAATTTCTTACGGGAACAAGCAGAAAAACTGTGAGGCGCGTTCATGAACAAAATTCGCATAATTCGCAACGAGGACGTGAACAAGATATTGGTAGGAGTACCGGAAGGTCATAAGCACCTGCGGATCTCTATGAAACTGAAAAATGGACTAGTTCTAATTTTTCAGGAGGCTACCATAGCAAACACCTTACGGGTGTACACAACCGTGAAGACTCACCCGAGTATTCGCGCCGAAGAGCTTGAAATGGAGACGTTAACGGCGGACCTAAGAAAAGATGGGTACGCAGTGCATCAATTGCTTGAAACGCCTAGAAAGAACGAAGACGTGGAGAGAGAACTGAAAGAACTTCTTGAAAAAGGGGAGCTCTCCATCTAAACTATATCACAGTTTTGATCTTTGTGATAATCACACGTGATCTTCCTGTGATCAGAAGAAATCACACCATCAGCATACCCTAAAGTCATTCTTCTCAAACATGACATCACATTTGGAACATCACCACACGTTCGAGCCGCACGATAAAACGTGACTGCGTTTCCTTTCCCCAACGAGGAACCGCCAAGCCCTGTGAGTTTCGCAATTCCCGGTCCAGACGAATAACACAAACAGATTGCGTGAGGGAGAAAGAGCAATGAGCAACAAACGACATGACGCTCCGTGATCGTTTTTAAGAGTGTTTTAAAAAAGAACATTATTGTTACTTCAATTTTTTGGTTGTATAAGAAATTTCCATATTTGTATATTTTCTCAGGATTGAGTTAAACAAATGCATACGACCCGTTAAAGAAGAAACCACAAACCTTTTGTATACTTGTATACAAAAGTGTATCCCTCAAACACCGCTCTGAGGTGAAAATATTGCGCTTGAAGGAAGAGGCGCAAAAATGGTTAATACACTCACTAGATGACCCGATTGTAAAAATACTATCGAAAAACAGTAGTTTGACTAAAACACAGTTAGAAACACTTCTAATTGATATTTTAGCTGAGAATATATCCGGAAAGTCACTAAAATACGATGAAAAAGCCAGATTAAGGCTTTCAGCCGTAAGTCGTGGCGCTTTCAACAGAACTTTGAGGCAGGCTAGGTGGAACGTCATTCAATCCATCTACACGATTCTTCTTCTAGGATATTTGGGAGTTTTTGAGGCCACTCGCCTAGATCCCTATCTGGAAGTTGCAAACAAATTGCAAGCCTACATGAAAGCGCATAGAGGCCTTGAGAAAAAAGCAACGGATGAACATTTAAGAATCATAAGTATGCTCCGTGAAGAATTGAAAATGAGTCTAGAACAATTATCTAAACCAATAACCATGTCAGAAAAGCTGTGATATCACAAATCACACCCTTATAACAGCAGAAACGCGACGCATTAATCCCACAGTACCAAAAGGGAGCAACTTCACACAGGGTAAACACTGACCACGGTAATTTAAGCTCAAATCTGACTCCTTTCAAATAACAAAGCATCTTTTGCGTTGATTCAGTTCGGTAGATAGAGCGAGAATTAGAGCGACGTTGAAGAGAAGTTATGCCTTTGTGCTCCTTCGTGCTCCTTCGTCCTCGCAGAGTTTTTACGGCGGTGTTGTGACGTGTGATGTCACGATTTTGAATATCGTTATTCTTCCCATTCTAACATAAGATTTAAGTGCATTTATACGATAATGTGATGTGTGATCACATTATGCAGATCACAAGGGATCACACTCGAATCACAGTTGCGTCAAGGCCGTATTTTATACCTTACAACGCGCTTCTCGTTTTTTCTAAACGGTTAGAGGAGGAGGCTTAGTGTACTCCTATCTTCTTCTAACAGTTGTAACAGCCCTATTGCTTGTCACAATGGGGGCGTCTGCCCTCTACTATAAGCGAATAAGAAGGGTTCACGAGGAATACGAAGAGGCAAAGAACACCGTGGGTGACATCACCATTAGCGTCAACAGACAATTTCAAAGACAAGAGGCCGGACTCCGTGCAGTCACCCATAAAATAGAGATAATTTCTTCCGAGAACGAAAAAGTTGTGAAGAAGGTAGAAGAATACGATAAGCAATTAGCGACCCTTGCAGCCATAATTGAAGATGCCCCCGCAATTGAACAGAAATTGTCTACGCAGATCGAGGGGATGAACAAGAAAGTTGACGACATAAAAGCGGCGCAAAATAAGATAATGCACAGAATTGCGGAGGTTGAAAAAATAAGATATACAGCCCAAGTGTCTGAAGCGAAAATAGAGGCGGCTATTCCCATCAAAAAGGAAAAAGCCTTGGCTCCGTTAACGGAAACCGAACTAACTGCGCTTGAAACCATCGCTAAAGAGGGTGAAAAGACGGCGCCTGAGATCAGAGAAAAAATAAAACTTACGAGGGAACACACTGCTCGTCTAATGAAAAAGCTTTATGAAGACGGCTATTTGGAGAGGGACACCCATAAAATGCCTTATACTTACCGCCTAAAGGAAGAAATGCAGAAAATCCTGAAGAAGAGGGAAGCTAGGGCTTAGCCTTCACCTTTCGCAGCGAGAGACTCTCCGGCCTGCTGAATTCTCCTCAGTTTTTCGTCCATCTCGGAAAGCGGTTTTGACGGCGGCAAATCATACTCGACCCGTCCCCTCTCGTCCAAGTAGTCAGGGTAGTGGATGACCTTTATTGGAACAGCGAATCGTATTTGCGGTTCTGAGATAAGCAATGCTTCTCCAACATCTAGCATCTTTATCTCGGTGTCGCTGTATTCGAGGTAGGGCGTGTTTTGGGTAAGGTAGTTCCGGTCGTGGCGCAATTCTGTCTTCATAATGACTTTGGTCCAAAGCTCGGCGAAGACGTTAGGGTTTATTCTTGAAGGCCGCGGAGTCACTGCATTCAGTCCGACACGGTACTTTCGGTATGTGAGGGCGATGTCAGAAAATATGGTTTTAGGTAGGTTTGGGTCAAGGAATTCATGGGCCTCTTCAAGAGTTATCAGGAGGGTTGGAAGCTTTTTCCACTCCTCAAAATTGCCTTCCCACATCCGCTTGTAGTGGAAAGCCACACTAGAAGCAGTAAGGCAAGTCACGTGATGCTGCTCCTCAAAACTGATCCCTGAAATGTCAATGAGACAGGTGACGCCTTTACTTACATTCTGAACCACATCGTCGACAAAACTGTAGTCAGAAGGCGGGAAGAGGTCTGGAGACAAACTGGAAAGCTTAAGCATAAGAGCATCTATCACAGCTTTGCTTTTGTAATCAGTGAACGCAGCCACTCCCTTATACCCGTCTCTACCATAGGCTTCTTGCGACTGTTCTATCCAGGTGCTTCCCAATCTCTTGTAAAGTTTATGAGCCAGTCTGACTTGATGATGAGTTATGTCGGGGAAAAATGTGTAGAGTTTTTGGGGTTGAATCGTATACAAGCCAATAAGCATCTTCCTTTCTCTAACCGAGTAGTAGCGAACCTTGGTGTGAAAAAGGGGATGATCCCGCAGACCTTTTTGAGGCCTTATTCCTTTTCCCTCAAGAAGTTGACCTGCAAAATCGAAAATTAGACCGACAGTCCTTGGACTAGAATCTATGATCCGTGCGTTAAGCATTAATTCGCAATTCGTTTTCCCAGAGCCGGTCATTCCAAACATGCCCATCATCAAAGGTATGGCTTCAACACTTATGCCTACGGAACCAAGCACATGCTCTCCGGAACGCAAACGTCCTATCTCTAACGCCCCCGCAAGCCTCAAAACCGAATGGTCTTCCTGACTGGTTGCGTATACCCTGTCCATATAATCAGGATTAAAGGTTGGAGAACGAATTCTTCCAGCATCCCTCTCAAGGAAAAGAATGGCGTCGACATGCCTGTAGCTGGAGTAAGGGCCAAAAGATTCCTTCCCTTCCGCTTCACGAAGTTGTTCATCCGTTTTTAATGTAGAGCAACTCCCGGCATCCACGACACGGGCGTAGAAGCTCCTGTTGCCCGAGTCTATCCTAACCATCTGACCAAACGAAAGGTTGACTCCTCGATTAAGGAAGAAAGAAACCCGGTCTCCTCGTACTTCACGAATAAATCCTAAAGGCTCAGACACGCCAATCCATCTCCCACTCAAAGGAGTATTTTACGCCGTACAATTCGTTTCGGAAGTTGCTTGAAAGTTCTTCCCTACGAAGGATATCTAATATTCCTTTCTCAGCCAGCGCCTCCTCGACTAAGTCAAGATATTGAAGAAGCTTTGAATGGGACGACACTTTAGAGAAGTCGTGGGCTAAGAAGAGACAGACAGGATATCCTAAACACCTCGGATCTTCTGACACGGAGGTTAGGGGAGAAAGTAGTTCAACAACTCCGCGGTCAGTTAGGTATTCCATTATGTCGCAACGGAAGACGCGGGATGTTGACGAACTCAGTTTTATGACAGATATGTCCCCGTAAAGGCTCTCATGAAAATTTGCTTTTTTGTAAGGATGGTAAACCCAAGTTGGTCTTGCCGTGGAAATTTCCACGGCAACCATGAAATCTCTTCCCTTTTCATCTAAAAGACTTGGCGATTGCTTTGCCATCGCCAAAAGTCGAATATTCCTTTTTTGTGATTCTTCATAAAGGGATAGACTGAATCTTCTTTCTCGGCCGAAATAACTGGCACCATCGAGGAGTAAATAGTCCTTTTCATCAAATTCAATTTGTTCGATGAGACTTAGAGCCAGTTGACTCTCATATTCAAACCTCATATTTTCTAATTGCTTACCGCGCGAACGGGCGTCTCCAACTGCCGTGGAAATTCTTTCTTTATGGTCCCAAAGCACTTTCTTCCCCTCGGGGCTGACCAAAGCATACGCTGTACGGAGTAAGTAGATCCCCCAATTATTAGCTCTCTTCAGAGGTTTTGTCGAGCAATCTACTGCAAGAAAGCTCCCATTATATGATGTCATGGGTTTTATGGACTTTATCCGGCTCATCTCCGGCTTAATGCCAATTGTAGGCTCCTTTTCCACGGCATAGGACCCAACTGCTCTGCCGTTATTCACATATTTGCTTAACTTATTTGTCATCTCGGTTAGATCTTTTCCAATCTTCTTCTCCATTCAGGTCCCCTCGTAATCAATTTACCCTCATATGCAAAAAGTGGAGCGAGTATTTGTTATTAATCCTTTAAAATTGACTCCTATTTATTACCTTTCATAAAACTCGATACTTTAGATACTTCAGTCACGATCCTATAACGTCGGCGGTTGGAGGTCCCGTTTTTAGTGAGGACCCCGCGATCAGCCATTCGAGACAGGTAAGTGGAAACTGTGCTCAGGCTGATGGGTCCCTTAAACTCTTCTTCATATGTGGATTGGACATCCCTGGAAGAAAACCATCCTATTGGAAAACTTCTTTCAACGACTAAGCGGATTTTGTCGATTTTGGACAACTCGGATGTGGGGCGATTCCATCCAGGATTTACCGTGGGCACACCTCCTAAGAGTTCAACGAGGTCTAGTAGGCGAAGAGCCTTTTCTCTCGTCACCTGGCCCTCAAAGGTTATGGTATAGCGGTCCCCGCTGCCGTTGAAGATCTCCACCCGCATTTTTCTAGCCGGCATTCCATGCACCCATGACACCAAAAGTCTTTACAAGTTAACACTTCACAAGTTATAGAAATTACGGTAAAGAAGGTGCCAACGAAACACCCGAAAAATCGACGCAAAACAGAAATCAACGAAAATCTGCATTTTATTAGGTTCACAAACTTCACTTAAGCCTACTTTCTCAAAATGGAGAATGGAGGGTTAATGAACTCCGTTTTCCAGTAGAAGCCCAGGGGACGTATCTCAACCCATAACGACACATAATAGAGTTAATTTTCAGACTAGGGGAAGGAAAAGGAGGCATCTAGAAGTTAACTTCACAAGTTTCTACAACAAGTTAAATGTTTAACGATCAATCATTAAAATGGTATGTAAGCTGCTCTTGATTGTAAGGTATTCAGCGGAATGTTATGGATACTTGTGCCCTTTTCATTATGATTCTCCGTCAAAGTTGACGCCCACCCCTTTATTTCCATTGGACTCATGAACTCGTGGCCAACGCTTAGGCTGGCTTCTTCAGTAAAAATTTTTATGATATACTCAAAAGTCTTTTACAATAATCATTAAGTATAAAGAAAGCAATAACCCAGCGGAGACTTATTCTTATACAAGAATCAACTTATCCCGTCTCTTCGAGACTTATTTCCAAAAGAAATGTAGGGGTGTGAGGGTGTGGGAGACGACTCCTACGTCGCCAGAATAGCTTCTAATTGTTTTTGCTGAGAGAGCGTCGTTTTTCTTTAGGTTTTTGTGTGTGGTGTGTCTAGTTTTTTGTACGGGAGTTTTTATCTACTGGAGTTGAAACTGAGGCATTGCCCCTGCACTTACCTGTAGGTGATCGTTGTATGGACGAACTCGATGTGCTCGACGATGTTTTTGAACGATTTCTAAGGGGCACTCATATTTTTAAGGACAGGGAGGTGCTGCGGCACGATTATGTCCCCGACAAGCTTCCGCATCGTGAGGCGCAGATTAATTGCTTGGGCGAAATAGTTGCTCCTGTTTTGAAAAGCTCTCGATGTTCCAATGTCTTTATTTACGGTAAAACTGGTACAGGAAAAACGGCGGCTACGAAATATGTGTTGAACAAGCTCTCTCTTAAATCAAGTGAGTTAGGGGCGCCTGTTGAGGTTTGTTATGTAAACTGTCGCTTGGCTGGCACAGAGTACCGGGTCCTTTCAAGCTTATGTGATGCCTTAGGCGTGAAGGTTCCTTTCACGGGCTTGGCTGTGGGGGAAGTTTTTGATAGATTTAGAGAAGGATTAGACTTACGGAAAAATATTTTTATCGTTGTTCTTGACGAAATCGATGCGCTAATAAAGGTTCGAGGCGATGTCTTGCTTTACGAATTAACCAGAGTAAATGAAACTCTTCGCCACGGTAGAATCTCGATAGTGGGGATATCGAACGACCTTCGATTCAAGGAGTTTCTGGATCCTAGAGTTTTGAGTTCCCTAAGCGAGGAGGAAATAGTTTTTAGACCTTATGACGCAGCTGAACTTCAGGATATCCTCTGGCAGCGTGCTCAACTGGCCTTTTTTGAGGGGGTGCTCCTTGATGGTGCCGTGGGTTTATGCGCTGCCTTAGCTGCCGCGGAACACGGTGACGCTAGACGAGCCTTAGATCTCCTTCGCGTTGCAGGCGAGTTAGCAGAGAGGGAGGGGTCCTCCTGCGCTACTGAAGATCACGTAAGGCAAGCTGAGAAGAGGGTTGAGCATGATCGAATTGTAGAAGTTTTGGTAAACCTTCCCCTACACTCAAAATTGGTTTTATGCAGCGTTTATCTGTTGGGCAAGGCGAAAGTTAGCTGTGCCATCACTGGTGACATTTATGAAATTTATTGTGAACTCTGCGATCAGTTTGGCCTTTCTCCGCTGACTCAGAGGCGGGTTAGTGGTTTGATTAACGAATTAGACATGGTAGGGTTGTTGAACGCGCGGGTTGTAAGCATGGGACGCTATGGACGTACGAAAAAAATTCGTTTGGGTATAGGCCGCAGTCTTATTAGAAAAGTGTTCACTAATGATGATAGACTCGGGCGTTTGATTGGCTATGTCCCCAAATGTTTGGCGGGAGTTTCGAGTAGTAGGAGTTGAAGACGGAGGGTTCTCTAGGAAACTACAAGGTCGTGGTATTCAGAAAGCCCTTTTCGTTTGTGTTTTACTAAGAGGAAAATGGATCAACGATTTTCAAGCAGATATGATAACTGTAGACGGTTTAGACGCTACCGAGAAGCTAACCTCCATGCTACGTCGATGGTCTTTTGACGCTGTTATGCTGGCGGGAGTTTCTTTTGCAGGCTTCAATTTGGTGGATCCCACAATTGTTTTCGAAGAGTTCAGAAAGCCCGTCATCGTAATTTCGAGAACGAAACCAAACAATATCGCTGTAAAAAATGCTCTTCGTCGACATTTTGAAGACTGGCGGATTCGCTGGAGCGTCTTTGAGAAACTTGGTTCCGTGTATGAAGTTGTTTCGATGCCCACTGAGCCGCCCGTTTACGTAGAGGTTGTTGGCGCCGAACTGGACTGGGCGAGCAGGTTGATCCGCGCAGCATCTGTTTGTTGTAGGGTTCCTGAACCTGTAAGGGCGGCTAGACTTGTTGCTCGTGGGCTCACTAGGATGCTGTGAAATTGATGGTTGCAACTTGCATTGTTTGGAGATTTACGATTGGCACGATTCCAGGCGTGGGAACAAGTCCCATCTTCTTTTGGTATTCTGTTTGTCCCTGCCAAGCACCTGAGTTCACTATGAGAGTTCCTCTGTATGTGTCGCATTTTAGTACATGTACGTGTCCGGCGTGAAAGATGTCTGGCACTCTTTCTATGACTGTGAAGTCTCGGTTTTCCGGAGCGATAGGGGTCCTTTCTCCATAAATAGGCGCAAGGTGTCTGCTCTGTAACAGGAGCTTCATGGCTTTGTCTGGAGTTTGGAAACTTACGTTTGGAGCAACAGCAGCGATGTCGTCCAAGCTGCGTCCATGGTATAGAAGTAGTTCCACTTCGTGAAGGCTAACTGTGCAAGGATTTCCTAAGGAGTACATCCTTCGCGCTTCGTATAACGGTTCTGCGTATTTTCGCGGTATGGCTGGTTGTGGTAACGCCTTTCGGGCCGCGTCGTGATTGCCCGGTATGATTATTAGTTCGGTGTAATCTGGAATTTGTTCGATGAGTTTTGCCACTTCTCGATATTGTTCATAAATGTCTTTTATCATCAGTTCCTTCATCTGTCCTGGATAAATACCTATCCCGTCCACGAGATCGCCGGCGATAACTACGTATTTGACGTGGCCAGCTATGTTCCTCATGTTTTCGTTTCCAAATTTTCCGTTTAGCCAGAGCACAAATCGGTTGAATTCTTTTTCCATAAACATTTTGCTTCCTACGTGCAAGTCCGATATGAGAGCTGCGTAGACTGGTATTGGAGCCTTGTGGGGGGTTTTCTGAGGCACATCTGGCCAGATGAAGTCTTTTGCGATAAGCAGGTCGTTCCTTCCTTTTATGGCGCTTACGCAAACAACTTGGTCTAGTAGCAGAGACCGGGCTTTTGCCATGACCTCTTTGCTTACGTTTTGGGGTACAAGCACGGTGACGCTGGCTTCTAGATCCTCGAATCTCAAGAAGATTCTTCCTTTAGATTCTCTTTTTTCTGTGACCATGCCGATGATTTTAACTTTTGAGTTAACTGTCGACTTAAGAGCCTCCGAGATGGGCATGGCGTTTTTGGCGTCTATCCTCCGTCTCAGAATCTTCTTTATTCTTTTGAAGCGGTCTTGAAAGTATTCTAAATATTCCTCAACAGATCCTGTTGTACAGATTTTATCCGTTGGGTCGTCAATCACTTTTAAGTCAGCATCCACATCTTTTGCATACGCTCGAAAAACTTTCCTCCCTTCAAGGATAGGTGGAGGAGAAACAGGCGGAGACGGCTTCTCCTCTTCAGGGAGAGTTTCTTTCACCGTCTCCTCCAGAAAACTTCGATTTATAAACAGCGGTTTTTCAGGCAGCCCCTCGATCTTTCTGATGGCTTCTTCCATTAAACTGAGGGGGTCTTCTGTTTTAGATATTTTATTCAAAAACTCGAAGGCTTCTTTGTTCAATTGATAGCCAGCTGCTATCGTGAAGGAAACGGCTCTTTGAAGCCTCTCGCCTTCACTCACAACTTCAGCCTCCTCCAATCACCCTTCGTTGGAACAACAATATAGCCTTCTTCTCCATCTCCTATCAAATCTGTTTTTCCCTGCAAGTAAAGATATCCTGTTAACGCCGCCGTTACAGCATCAATCTCGTGGGACGTTAAAGCACGCGTTTCTAGGTCCCCTTTCAAACCCATGTGTAGGAAGATGTTTCGAATTTTTTCCCAATCTTTCGTAGGAATCCTCAGCGCCTTGCGGGTGGATGTTGGGTGGACCTCGATTATGTGTAATTTCTCTCTTTTAATCTGTTGAGCTATTTTCATGGCGCGTAAGGTCAACTTTTCCATGGCTGGAAAACGTGGAGGAAAAACCGGGTATCCGTGTCTATACATTTCTCTGTCCGCTTTTCTCATGGTTCCCTTTTTAGGTAGGCTTAGAGGGGCGTCCACCGCGATTAGGGTTGGTTCAAACTTTGTTAGATGCTCCAAGATTTCCTGATTCTCGTAAAGATGACAGGTGGAGATGACTTTGTTTTTCCACAAAGCCCATCCGGTTGGATTTTTTTCCACTCCAGCCAAGTCTATACCTATTATAACATTTTCCTGCATTTCTGATATTCTCTGCCCAACTTTTAATAATACGTTTTTATTTAGATGAGTTAATATGTCTGTTGAGAGTTCAGAGTATGGACCTCCGCAAGATTCAAAGAACGAGTGGCGGAACATTTTTCGTTCATGTCCCTAAAGACTGGGCTGAGCGAAACGGACTTGACCGTGGATCCATTGTTTCTGTCACTGAGACGGCTGGTGGACAGCTTGCCATTAACCCAAAATATGGTGTAGAACGGGCTCCTCAGGTGGCGGTGATTGAGCCCACTCCCCTTCTGGATCGTGAAATCGTTGAGAAGTATCTGCTGGGCTACGACATCATTCAAGTTGAAGCAAAGGAAAGAATAAGCCCCGCCAATCGTGAACGTGTCAAACAGGCATCAAGTCGCTTGGTTGGTCTAGAGGTCATCGAGGAAAATTACTCCAAAATCGTTATGCAATGTCTGTTAGAGCCCTCCACTTTTCCGCCTCAAAAGATTCTTCGACGTGAATACTCTATTGCCTCAGGGATGCATCGTGATGCTGTGACTGCCCTGATCGAGGGCGACGTACATCTAGCTGAAAATGTGGTTGCGAGGGACAACGAGGTTAACCGTTTGTATTTTCTTTTGGTGCGGATTCTTCGGACAGTGATTCAGAATCCGGGTTTAAGTGAAAAACTTGAGATTCTTCCCATTGATTGCTTGGACTACCGTTTGACAGCGAGTTTGGTTGAGTCCATCGGCGATCAATCCGCTTGTATTGGTGAAAAAGTGATTAAATTAGGAGGCGCAAAAATAGCAGAGAACCTTTCGCAGCTTGTCCTGAAATTTCACACAGTTGCTTATGAATCTCATGAAAACGCCATAAGCGCTGTGTTTTCTCGTGATGTTTCTGTGGCGGAATCTGTGAGAGCTGAGGGAGAAAAGGTTGCAGCGATGTTTCATGATATTGAAACAGCGGTTCGTGACCAGCCTACGGAAGTTGGTCCTCATATTCTTGCCGTTGCTTCTTCAATAAATCGAATTTACGATAATAGCCTAGACATAGCAGACCTCGTCATGCCGAAGCTTCCTTGAGGTCAGTCTCGCGATCGTATTTGTTTTTCTCGGATAATTTAGTGTATGAAATAGAAACGGAGGGAAAAGGTTCTAGAGGAAATAGTAGAATAAAATGTCTCATAAAAAATACTAGTCTTTTGGAACCCATAAGAAAAATGCTTTGAAACCCAAATGCAGGCTGATGCGCAATTCTGGTGAGAGCACTTTATTAATGGCAACAGG
>JACUTO010000199.1 GCA_014859755.1 Candidatus Bathyarchaeota archaeon | reverse complement strand
AATTGGGGAGTTCCTTTAACTGCATGAAAAAAGTCGTGGAATACTTCAAGGGCTAACTAAGGAGATGTAACATTTAGACTGACCGTTATAATCGTTTCTGTCTTATGTCTTAATCCTTCGTCATCTTTGACGGTTAGTGTAACAGTATAATTTCTAGGGGAGGTATAGGTGTGAGCGGTAGTTACACCTTCGCCGGTGGTTTCATCTCCGAAATCCCAAGCATACTTAACTATTGTTCCGTCTGGGTCGTAGCTGGCTGTTGCATTAAAAGTTATGGATTCTCCGACTATTGGGTTTTGGGGAGAGTATGTAAACGTAGCGATTGGAGGCTTAAAAAGCGGAGTGACGAACATGACCCAGCAAACAATCCATGTGAGGAAGTAGGCGCCTATCCCCATTGTAAACACTTTGGACGATTTTTCCACCTTAGCCATAAACAGCCATTTAAAAATGTAATGGCTAATAAGGTAAACAAGTATTCCAACGGACATGCCGCTTATGAGGGGATTAGCAACTTTTTCAACATCGATCAAAAGAACACATACTAAAGCTGCAACAACGCCGAAACCAACTCTGCCCCAATAAATAATGTTTAAAGGCTTCAATTCCTCACCTCCTTGAGGGAAAAGCGTTGAAGGAGAGAATGACAAGTTTCGACATCGCAGCACTAACTCCTGAACTTAACCGACTAATTAAAGACGCCCGCATTGATAACATTTACCAAACTAATCCCCTTACTCTGCTTTTAAAGCTTCGTAAACCAAACCAACCTAAACTCCATCTGCTCATAGAGGCTGGGAAACGACTTCACCTGACCTCATACGTCCTCAAAAAACCCCAAAAACCTCCCACCTTTTGCATGGCCCTTCGAAAACACCTTAGAAACGGTGAAATCAAAGGGATTCGCCAACACGAATTCGAACGAATCATAATAATTGAGGTCAGCAAGAAAGAAGGCAACTTCCAGCTGGTATCAGAACTTTTCGGCGAAGGAAACATTATCCTAGTGAGTCCAGAAAATAGGATTCTGCAAGCTCTGACTTACAGAAGAATGCGGGACCGAAACGTTTTACGCGGCGAAGTCTTCCAACAGCCTCCTTCAAGTGGAAGAAACCCCCTTAAACAGAGCCGTCAAGAATTTAACCAAATAAGAAAGCTGGGACAACTGGAAATAGTGAGAGCCCTCACAAAATTTCTGAGTATCGGTGGACCTTACGCCGAGGAAATTCTCCTTCGCGCAGAGGTTGATAAAAAGGCTCCATGCGATTCTCTCGCGGAACGTGAACTTGGCAGAATTTTCGATCAACTCCAACAGATTCTCGCCATCATTAACGCAGGAGATGTGGAACCCCGCATCGTAATCAACGAAGATGGTGAACGGGTAGACGTAACTCCCTTGCCTCTAAAAAAATATGATCAATTTAATCAAAAAAGGTATGAAACCTTCAATGAAGCTCTCGACGATTACTACATGGAGATGACTGTGGAAGAGGGAGTGGTTGAAACTGCCAAAGGAGTTGAGCGAGAAATGGCGAGACAACGAAGGATTCTTCAAAGGCAACAAAAAGCCTTGGAGGATTTGAAGGGGCAGATTGAAAGAAACAAGGGCATCGGAAATCTGATTTATCTGCACCTTGGCGACTTACAGTCTCTTCTTCAAAAGATCATGGATGAGAAAAGAAGCGGGAAACCTTGGGAAGAAATAATTTTAAGCATTGAGAAAGGGAAAAAAGCTGGACGTGTTCCAGACATCTATTTTCACTCCTTGAAACCTCCAAACCTCATCCTCAACGTTTCGGTGGAAAACTCAATTTTTCCCCTTAACCTCCGTCGTTCCATCCAAGCCAACGCAACTAAATATTACGCACGGGCTAAGAAGGCTGCGAAGAAGCTGGAAGGCGCTGAAAAAGCCCTTCGAGAAACCCAAGGCAAGATTGAGGAACTGAAACAGCGGATTGGACGAGTAAAAGAAATTCGCAAACCCTTGGCTAAAAGAAGAAAAAAGGCATGGTACGAGAAATTCAGATGGTTCCACTCCTCTGACGGATTTCTTGTGCTTGGAGGTAGAGACGCTACAACAAATGAAATTCTCATCAAGAAACACATGGAACCCCACGACATCGTTTTACACGCAGACATTCTGGGCGCCCCCTTCGTTTTGATCAAGACTGGCGGAAAAACTCCGCCAGAACGAACCATCAGAGAATCGGCACAACTTGCGGCTTCCTACTCCCGGGCTTGGAGGGAAATGCTAAGCGCAGTTGATGTCTACTGGGTCACCCCAGAACAGGTTAACAAAAGCCCTCCCTCGGGGCACTACCTCAAAAAGGGTGCCTTCATGATTCACGGATCGAAAAACTTCGTTCGCGGTGTTCCCTTGCGAGTTGCTATCGGAGTTAAGATGAAGGAAGAGCAGACTGTAATTGTTGGGGGAGCAGTGGAAGCCATCGCTAATCAAACAAACGTCTACGTCGAGCTTATTCCAGGGGAGCAAAAGAGTAGTGGACTTGCCAAGCAGATACGACTGCTATTAGCCGAAAGGGCTTCTAAGGCTTTGAAGAAAAGAATTCTTGAGATTCCTCTAGAAGAAATACAGGGTTTCATACCTTTAGGTAGGGGAAAGATAAAAGTCTCTAGATCTTGAAAAGGCTTCACAAAATTATTATCGGTGGTTGCAGACGGATAAGCCGAGAATAGGGTAAATGTATTAAGGGTATTATTTAATTATCAACAAGAGTTTAATACACCTTCCAAATCATTGTCGTATTGGAGGTTGGTTGACTATGGCTGAAATGGGCTTAAGGACACGAATGCTAGTTAAAGACGTTATGTCCAGT
>JACUTO010000014.1 GCA_014859755.1 Candidatus Bathyarchaeota archaeon | reverse complement strand
GCGCGCGCTTTGACTACGTCACCGACATGGACGGCTGCAAGATCTTCCGGAAGCGAAAATAGTGATGATTCGTCAAAAACAGTGCAGATATGTTTAAACCTTACCTGGAAAAGACTGGTTATTAGGGCTGTAGAGGGTGAAAACTAGTCGGAGGACAGGGAGACCTAAGAAATGAAGAGTTGCATAAAATGTAAACATTACTCTATGGTTGCAGAGGAAGATAGAGGCAGAACGAGTTTCGATTTTTGCGAGAAGAAAGGAGAGTTACCAACATCTGCGTTCTCTTTTAACGATGTGTGTTGCGGAAACGGAACATGCTTTAACATTCGTGCCTTCTTCTGTTTGGAAGAAATAGCGGAGAAATGTGAGTATTACAAGAGCGACAAGAAGGAAGAATGAACATTTCCCGATTAAGGACTAAACGAAATGTTATATATGTTGGTTTACATATTTCTGAAATCCTAAAGTCTTAAGCGGTGATGGTTAATGGTAGGGATAGTATCTTATGGGGCATACATTCCAACGTGGAGGTTAAGTAGAGATGAAATCGCGAGAGCATCGGGTATGCCGATTGTTATGCCTGGAGAACGGGCGGTTGCAGCATGGGATGAAGACAGTTTAACGATGGCTACAGAGGCGGGACTCGATTGTCTGAACGGAATCGACCCGAAAGAGATTGATGGAATATTTTTTGCCACCACCACCTCTCCATTCAAAGAAAAACAGAGTTCTTCCCTAATTGCCTCCGCCCTCGATTTGAGAAAAGACATTCTCACCTCCGACTTCACTAATTCTCTGAGGGCTGGAACAATCGCAATAAAAGCTGCAATGGATGCAGTAGAAGCAAAAACAGCGAGAAAAATTCTTGTCGTATCTGCGGACCGTAGAGTTGCAACCCCAGCTTCTATCTATGAACAAATATTTGGTGACGGCGCCGCGGCTCTGCTTATCGGGGAGGATGGCATCGCAGAAATAGAAGATTTCTACACTGTGAGGGACGCGATACCGGGTCCCTGGAGAAGAGATGTGGATGATTACCCAAAGGAGTTTGAACCCAAGCTTGACTTAAAGTATGGGTTTATGAAAGACCTTCCTGAGGCCATATCGGGATTGATGAAGAAATGTAATTTAACTCTGAAGGATATTTCTAAGATAGCTTTCTATGCACCGGATCCGAGAACTTATCTTCGATCTCCACAACTACTCGGTGTTGAAATGGAAAAAATACAAGATCCACTCTTTTTGAGTGTGGGTATAACAGGCACACCGCACTGCCTACTACTACTGGTTTCCGCGTTAGAAACTGCAAAGCCGAATGAAAGAATTTTATGCGTGAGTTATGGCGACGGAAGCGACGCATTTGTCGTGAGAACTACTGATAAAATAGAGGAAATAAAGGGAAAGAGAAGGGGCGTCTCCGTAAATGTAAAGTCGAGCAGGACACTTCCAACGTATGAGAAATATGCAGATTTCAGGAGGGTTCGTGAGACGGCGTGGCCTAAATGGTCGAAGGTGGCTCACGTCATGTATTGGAGAGATGAAAAATCAATTCTGCCGCTTTACGGGATGAAGTGTAAGAATTGCGGAACACTGTCTTATCCCCTAGGTAGATGCTGCATGATATGTGGCGCCAAAGATAATCATGAAGAAGTAAAGCTTGCGAGACGTGGCAAGATTTTCACTTATACCTTAGATTACTTAATTGGCCCGGGAAACACTGAGGGAGATGGAATCAATCCAGGAGTAAGAGCCGTTATCGACTTAGAGGACGGATGCAGAATGTTCCTTGAGGTAGTGGATTGCGAACCAAAGGATATACAGATAGACACACCTGTTGAGCTAACATTTAGACTACTGAACGAAAAATCAGATTTCAAACATTATGGTTGGAGAGCTAGAGCAGTAAGAGCATGAAAGGAGGTAATAAAAATGGGAGGAATAAAAGATAAAGTTGCCATAATGGGCACCGGAGTTACAAAATTCGGGGAAATATGGGAGAAAGACGCGGAAGATCTCCTTGTGGAAGCAACTTACGAGGCGTGCAAAGAGGCAAACGTTGATCTAAAGAAGGACATTGAAGCAATCTGGTGCGGCACCTTCTATGATTTCAGTGGAGTGGCGGGCACCAATTTTTCTGATCCACTTAAATTATTTGGCAAGCCAGTTACAAGGGTAGAGAACTACTGTGCCACGGGAATGGACGCCGTTAGAAATGCGGCTTACGCGGTGGCGTCTGGAGTATACGACATCGTTTTAGCTTGCGGTGTAGAGAAAATCTTGGACCAAGGGTCAAGAGGGCTACCCGGCATTGAAAGTATGTTTCCCGACCCAACACTAACCATGGCTTCAGCACCGGGCATGTTTGCGATGGCTGCAAACAGAGCATTCAAAGAATGGGGATGGACGAAAGAAGACCTTGCGAGAGTTGCAGTAAAGAATCACTACAATGGAGCAAGACACCCAAAGGCTCATTTCAGAAGAGAAATAACTATAGACAAAGCGATGAACGCACCAATGATTGCCTACCCACTTGGCTTGTTCGATTGTTGCGCGATGTCTGATGGATCGGCGGCAGTGGTTTTAACGAGACCGGAAATTGCGAGGGAATATGTAGGAGATGAATATGCAACGATAAAAGCCTCGGGTATGGCAGTTGAAACTCTCTTTCCATGGCTCAGACCAACTGAAACCTTTTTGAGTTTTCCAGCGACCGCAAAGGCGGCGGAAGCGGCTTACAAAGAAGCTGGAATAAAAGACCCTCGAAAAGAGATTGATTTCGGTATAGTTCACGACTGCTTCACAATTACAGAACTCTTAGACTACCAAGACATGAAATTATGCAAAGCCGGTGAAGGTGCAAGTTTGATAAAAGATGGCGTCACCGCAATAGACGGCGATTTTCCGATAAATCCGGATGGAGGATTGAAATGCTTTGGTCATCCCATAGGTGCCACCGGATGCAGAATGATTGTGGAGCTTACTAGACAAGTGTTGGGCAAAGCCGAAGGATTACAGGTAAAGGACGCAGAGATGGGATTTGCTCATAACTTGGGAGGTCCATTCGCTGTCGGTGCCGTTACCATAGTTGGAAGACCATGAGACAATATTTATGAGCCTCTTCTCTGGGAAAATTCAAATCTACCATTTAAATTAAGAGAGATTGCACTGTGACAATAGATGACATGACCCTAATTGAACTCAATGTTGACGCCGTTCTGAAATCGGTAAGAGAGAGGTTGGTAAGGGCAGCGTCAGAGAAGCGCGAGAAAGGTTACTATTTAAATGTTAGAATACACCTAAACCATTTCAAGATTACCGCAACAGGTCTGTAAAAAGCGGAGGGTGAATACGATCCCGATGAAAACGAAGTTCCTCGGAGGTGCAAGAGAGGTTGGGAGGGCAGCGATTGCCGTCAAGACTGAGAAGACTCAGCTGCTGCTCGACTATGGCGTTATGATAGATCATGAACCGGGGTTTCCTATGCACGTTCCATCCAAGGAGGTTGATGCCATCGTTTTGACTCACTGCCATCTGGATCATTCGGGTGCAATCCCTATTTTCCACATTCAAGAGAAAAAAACCGTGTATGGAACGCAATTAACCTTTGATCTGGTTAAAACGTTGATTTCTGATTTCATACATCTATCGGGTTACTATCTCCCCTTCGAGTACCTTGAGTTACAATCCATGCTGAGAAGCTGTGTCCATCTCGATTTTAGAAAAAAACAAACCGTAGGAGACATGCAATTCCAGCTTTTAGACTCGGGACACTTGCCCGGAGGCGCCCAAGCTTTGGTGGAGGCGGATGGGAAGAAGCTTGTCTACACCAGCGACTACAATACTACAGACACACGTCTTCTCCGTGGCGCAGATAGAGACTACGGCGATCTTGACGCCCTAATCATAGAAAGCACATATGCCGATGAAGACCATACCGACAGAACAACTCTAGAAAAAGAATTTGTGGAAAGCGTCACAGAAGTAGTGGAGAACGGAGGAACAGTCCTGATCCCCGCCTTCGGCGTAGGACGCTCACAAGAGATCGCCTGCGTACTCGCCGCATATCATTTTGAATATCCTGTCACCATGGATGGCATGGCTCGCGAGGTCAACCGGATAATGATGAACCACACATCATACATGCAGGATCCTCAATTGTTCATGAACGCCATTCACGCCGCGACTTGGGTGGAGGGATGGAGAGATCGTAGAACAGCAGCGAAAAAGCCAGGGGCGATCATATCTCCAGCAGGCATGCTAAAAGGGGGACCAGCCGCCTTCTACATACAGAAGGTGGGGAAAAACCGGCAAAACGCCGTTTTCCTTGTAGGCTATCAGATTCCTGGAACGCCTGGACGGGAGTTGCTTGACGAGGGAAAATGCGTTATTGATGGGAAGATGCGTAAAATAAAGGCTCAGGTCAAAAGCTTCGATTTTTCATCCCACAGCGGAGCCAGCGAACTTAAAGAGGCTGTGAAAGAGGTTGAGGGAAACCCAACTGTTTACGTGGTGCATGGGGCTGAGGGAAACTGTGAAAAGTTCGCCAGATGGATAAAGAAGGAAGTTGGACTTAAGGCTGTGGCGCCGAAGGCGGGAGACGTTTTCACAGTTTGAGGGAAAGGGATGCAAATAGCGATCCTATGCATTGGATCGGTGGACATGAACGTTTTAGAAAGCATACAAAGAAGTTTATGCGACGTCTTTCCCGAAGTCAGTTGCGACATTCTGAAACCTACGATGCCGATACCTGAAAAGGCGTATAACCCGTCAAGACACCAATATCATTCCAGCAATATTCTATCTAAAATTCGAGATCACGTTGAAAAATCTGGAGCAGATCGAATCTTAGGAGTAACCGAAGTGGACCTCTACGTCCCGCGCCTCAATTTCGTTTTTGGAGAAGGCGAGTGTCCTGGAAAAACCGCCATAATATCGTTGTCTAGACTCAAACCGGAATTCTATGGAGAGCCATCAGATTGGAATCTCTTCGCTGAGCGTTCTGCAAAGGAGGCGGTTCATGAGGTTGGACATACGCTTGGGCTGGAGCATTGCCGCAACTCAGCGTGCATCATGTTCTTTTCTAACAATATACAAATGACAGACACGAAGAAACTCAAATTTTGTGAAAAATGTTGGCCTAAAGTTTTGCGATCGACAAGCCTTTTCGCAAAGTAAAAGAGAGGAGAGGTTAAGCGACCTTGCAGAGCGTTGTGACCTCAGTTATATAGAATTTTGGGATATAGATTTGACGTAATGAGTTAGATTTCATTAAAGCTATAACCTCTTTTGAAACTAATATCTCGATGCCCTCAATTCAGGTGAAGGCAACATGTTCCTGATCTTCGAAACACCACTTCTTGTTGCATTAATAATTCTGCTCTGTTTTCTGTTCTTCTTCGTCCTACTACTCACAGAGTTGCCAAGAACAAACGAGAACCATCAAGGCACTGACACATCAATGAAAGTGGCCAAAGAAAGCAGCTCTGAATGCACAATGCTTGGATTCTTGGAAAAACTGCCGAGAGGTGACCCCATTCCCAAGGAATGTTTGAATTGCCGAAAACTGGTGGAATGCGCCATGGCAAAGAGAGCATTCAACTGGTACCTGGGGCAAAATTCAGCTCAAAATTCCGAAAATGGGAGAAACAATAAGGCAGAAATGTAGAAGCACATTCAAGAATATAAAAAAAAGGAAGGTTGGGCACGGAATTGATTCCATTGGAAACGTTCGGGTTCAGAGATATACTGGGCTAATATGCGCACAGCCAAGCCTAACAATTCTCAAAATAGGATTTTCTAACATGTGCACGTGCATTAAGCATTTGGGATTTTTGGTCCGAAAGGACAAGAAGCATCAGGTCCTAGCCAGTCTCCGTGAGTGATGTATGCTGTGTATCTGCAACCGCCGCATAGGTCGCTGTATGCACACATTTTGCAGGAACCTTTTAGCGCTTTTCGGTTTCTGACGTAATTTAATAGTTCATTGTGAACCCAGATTTCTTCTAAGCCTTGTTCGAGAAGGCTGCCCAGTCTTATTGATGAGGCGGGAACGCAGGGAATCAGGTCTCCAGAAGCAGTGACCCCCGCGTAGGTTAAGCCAGCCGAGCACCCGCCGAACCCGGTTGCAAGCCTTCTCACAATCTTGGAAACTTCGAGTCCAAATTTCTCTTGAAACATCTTTTCGTACCCTGACAAAGCTTCACTTACTGTGAAAACTTTTCCTTCTGAACGTTCGTAGCCGAGGCGAGCGTAATAGGTCATTCCTCGAGCATAACATTGCATACCGAATCCTTCTGTTACGCTCTTGTAGAACCTGCTGTACAATGCTTCCAGAGCCTTAGTTTTCTCTCTAGGCGTCACATCAAGATACGATGCTTCTACTCCACGACCAGCAGGTATAAGCCGGTTTAGATAGAATCTTGTCGCTCCAAGCTTTTCTGCTAAATCCATGGTTTCTTCTAATTCGTTGATGTTCTTTGAGTGCAGAGTCATGGTGGTGGCCAGCTCGTCAAAGCCTACAGCGGCACAACTTCTTATTCCCCCAATCGTCGCTTCAAAACTTCCAGGCTTGTTTCTCAGGAAATCGTGAGTTTCAGCTCTTGCACCGTCCAAGCCTATTTCTACCCGTTTGATACCCACCTTAGCGAGATTTTTCGCTACCTTACGAGTTATAAGAGTTCCGTTGGATGCAATTGTGCATAGCATGCCGTTGTCGTTGGCTCTTTCAATTACGTCGTAAAGGTCCCTGCGTAGAAGCGGTTCACCTCCTGAGAAAGTTAGTACAGCCACTCCTGCGTCACTCATGTTGTCTATCACCTTGAAGGCTTGAGAAGTCGTTAGTTCCGAACCAGAAGATGCAGGCGAAGAGTCTTGATGACAGTGAAGGCAGTTGAGGTTGCATCTGTTCGTGAAGTTCCAGACGATAGTTATTGGAGCGCCGGTGGGCTGGGGATACCTTACTCCGAAATTGGCAATTCCCTTCACCACGCTAAGCATGCATTTACGGATAAGCGAGTCGTTCAGTAACCGTTTTATTGTGCTGTCAGCAACTCCAAGACGGAAGAACAGCAGATGAACTAAGGGCATCAGAGCTGTTGATGTCAGCAAGCAACTTTCACAAAGAAAGTGCCGACTTGCCGAGTAGGCGTCAAAGACTGAGAGCAATCGCTCTTGTCCACATTTTTCGCATTTGCTTGTCAAATAACGCGCGAGGGCTTTCCAGAGAGGGTTAAAGAATATAGTTAGAGAGTGGTCGCCGTCAGGTATTTTAGTCATTGTTTGCCTAACCAATTTTCTCCTAATGATTCTAGGTTCCTTAGGTTGAGTTCCCGTTTCTTTTATAAATTGTCTCCCAGATGCGCACGCATATTTTTGGAACTTGAAAATCTTCAGCTTCAAAATGCTTTTTATGTATCTTTCATGAAATATAGGGGTTGAAAGGAGGTTTATAATCGTGGAATTGAAGGGAAGTCGAACCGAGAAAAATTTGTTAGCAGCGTTTGCGGGTGAATCTCAAGCTAGAACCAGATACACTTTCTTCGCTAGTGCAGCTAGGAAGGAAGGGTATGAGCAAATATCTTCCATTTTCCAAGAAACGGCAGATAACGAAAAAGAGCACGCTGAATTGTTCTTTAAGCATCTCAAGGGTGGAGTGGTGGAGATTGCGGCTGCCTATCCTGCAGGGATCATTGGGTCAACATCGGAAAACCTGAAGGCGGCGGCAGAGGGGGAGAAATTAGAGTGGGGAACGCTCTATCCCAACTTTGCTAAGGTGGCGGAGGAAGAGGGTTTCAAAGACGTAGCTAGAACTTTCCGTATGGTCGCTGAAGTGGAGAAGTATCATGAACGGCGGTATCGGAAATTGTTAGCAAACGTAGAGCAAGGTAAGGTCTTCAAAAGAGATGCTCCCATCAAATGGAAATGCAGGAATTGCGGTTACGTTCATGAAGGCAGCGAAGCGCCTGAGAAATGCCCCGTCTGTGAACACGCAAAAAGCTACTTCGAAGTTTGGTGCGAGAACTATTGACGCTGCCTTTTTGGTGAGCGCACATTGAGCATGAAGAGGATGCAAGAATGAAAATGAAAGAGAGAACCGCCGATAACGTGCACACTGCATTTGTTGGAGAAGCGAAAGCTCATCAAAGACTTTTGATGTTCGCCGAAAAAGCGGAAGAAGAGGATCTGCCGCAAGTAGCTCACCTGTTTAGGGCTGTCGCTGCAGCCGAAGGCGTCCATTCGCGGCGTTACTTTGCACTACTCGAGTCTGTTGCAGACACACAGACTAACCTAGAGCGGGCGTTTCAGTCTGAAACAGCAGTCAACGGAGTCCATTACCCCAAAATGTTGCAAGGAGCGGAAGAAGATGGTGAAAAGGCCGCCGCCATAGTTTTTTCGCAAGCCCGTGATGTCGAAGCCGTCCACGCCAAGCTCTACAAAAAAGCGCTCGACCATTTGATAGCAGAGGAATCTGCTGAATATTATGTCTGCACAATTTGCGGTTACACGGTCGAAAGAAAGCCGCCGGAAACGTGCCCCGTTTGCAATGCCCCGAAATCTAAATTCAAAAAGGTAGATTGACCAAAAAGCTGAACCCCGCTTAAACTAAAAGATTTTGCTCCTGCGCGCCTCTTGACTTCTTGTATGCTCGCACAATTTCAGCTTTACTTTTTGATGGGCTCGATAACCACTGCGGTTCCGTAAGCAGAGAACAGCGTGGCGGTTCCCTGTAGAATGTCGCTTGTTTCGAAGTCTGCGCCAACCACGGCGTTCGCTCCCATTTTTGCGGCTTTTTCGATCAATCTTTCCAAGGAGTCTCTCCGTGCCTTTTCGGCTTCTGAACTGTAAGACGTCACTTCACCTCCGAACATTCCTTCGATCCCAGCCACGATTTTTCCGCCTATGCCTCTGGTCCGCACGGTTAGACCATGGACAGTCCCTAAAACCTTGACGATTTGATAGCCTGGCACCGTCGGCGTCGTAACGACAATAACCTGCGCGCGCTCTGTCTTAAATGACGCCCCACAACTCGGGCAAAAACCTGCGTCCACAGGAGATTTTTTTCCACATTTCGGACAATGTTTCTCTTCCAACTCAAATCACATCATTTTCTATGGGGATAACATTCTCTTATGTTTTGCGTGCGCAATACGACGTCGAAGTCGCAAGAACGAAAGAGGAGATAACCGAGTTGCTTAAAGCAGGGTTTGAATGGGTTGAACAAGACAACGATGGCTTGACAAACTTTAGGAAAAGAAAGCAACTAATAAAGATGTGAACTTCGAAAAATATTTAGATTTCGCGGATTTCGCAACGCAATTTTTTGACAACTTCTTCGGCTTTTGTGGGGTTAACCTTCAAGGTGAACAGCTTTCTGGGGGTTCGAAGCTTCAGCTTCACCACTCGTTTTAGTCGTTTTATGTCGCAGTATTCTGCCCGCTCGGAAATCGCTATGAATTTGTCCACGTCAAAGACCTCTTCGGGCATGCCTCACAGCCTTCGTTAGGTTTGTATTGTGTTAGTTTGGTTTGTTTTATTTTTTGCGGTTTTGCTTGAATAAGCTTTCTTGAAACAGGTGTCAGCCTTGAATCGACCCTTGGGGCGTTCAAGCGAAATACTAAAGTTTTGAAGTGTCGAATACCAAGAGGAGGAGCTCTTATGCCCATAACTAAGGAAGAATTTGAAAGTGGAAAACTCCACAGCAAAGTGGAAGAGGAAATAATTTCATTTCTGAAGGAACGAAAAGAGGGGGCTTTCACGTCCCAAGAAATAATGGGAGGAACACACTATCACACGGATTTCAGCACCCCCGAAATTGCCAAGATGTCAACCTTCGCCATAGCCGATTTTACCGCCCTTCTTTACGATTTGGTGAAGAGCGAAAAGATCAAGATGAAAGCCGTCAGAGGTCGAATGTATTTCATGGCAAGGGGAGATATTGTGGCTAAATGCCCCAAGTGCGGAGTAGAAGTTGCCGCGAAAAAGACTTGGAAGATGGCTGGACGCCCAGACAAAAAGGGTAAAAGAACCCAACTTCACATAGGACTTTTTGAATGCCAAAAACATGGAACTTTCAGAGCCGTCTTGGCCAAACGAAAAATATGAACAGATTCCGTAGGATCGCCCAACCTTTCCACTTTTTCTATGTGTATGCTTTAACTCAAGCTTCTCAAAGGACGTAATTGAGAAGTATTTCTAGTTGCAACCAAGTTATGGCGATTGTTAATGAAGCTCCTGCCAAAACTTGTTGAAGTGAATGTGCTTTCAACTTGAGTCTGGCCCACGCTACAGGGACCAGAAGCAAGAAGAGCGGTACCATGTTTGGTCCCAACTCATAAACCACAGCCGTTGTGGGTCCCGTTATTCCTGACGCATGGATACTGATCTTCCAACGGAAATTAATCAACATCATAGTCAAAGTGTTTGAAAAATAGCAGAACATCAGAGCAGTCATAATGAAAGGAGCTCGTGTCACGAACAGTGTTACCGTGCCAAGAAGATAACTCAATGTAGCTCCAGCAAATGGTAATAGTCGAGTTTCTCGATTTGAGGCATAATAATCAGAGATCTTCCCACGTTTCAGAAGATAATAGGTGAAACCTAACGGAATTATAGTCGCAAAGACTACACTAATTAATCCGAAGAAGGGACTCGATCTCTTTGCGAAAGCAAGTATTATGAACGCGTATGATGCCACCAGAGGAGCGTTTAAGAGCATGGATATCCATTCAGCAACGTTTTTCCTCGGATCCGCCTTCAGCATCCAAATCAACTTTCAGTTGCCGAAATGGAAAAATAAATCTTCTTCAACTCACGCGCGCGGGTTCCTCGATCTATCTCACCGCGACACTAAACGGACTACTCACCGAAACGACTCGAAAGAATCTACGACAAAGCAGCCCTCAAAGTCTTGACCTAATCTGCGCGCGCACATTCACTCATTATTTTCATTGATTTCATTCATTGCTTTTAATAAAAACACTATGAATCTGTAAATCATAAAAGTTCATAATTACGAATTGTATTGCATGTTGTATAGTTTTTATTAAACTTATGCTGGAAGTAGGATTTGAGCCACAGATATTAGGTAACAATAATTTTAAGTTTTATTTTTTACCCATCTCATCATAAAATAAGGATGGTTAAGTAAAGATACGACATACATACAGTTTATAGAGCAGCTTTTGCAAAAGTTCCATTTACCACATTTTTTGATTATGTTTCTAGCTTTTGCTGAATTCAAACGATTTCTTAAATTCTCATTTTTTTTAATCGTCATTAGTGTGAAAAAGGGACAAGGCAATGCAATAGAAGCATCGGGCTTTAGAGAAATAGTGGTTGATGCGGAAGAACATCTGATAAATCTATTAAATCCACCTAAAGAGTGAAATTTAAAGTAATCATTCTCAAAATGTATCTTTTTATATATCTTTTTCTCTTCTGTCAGCTTTTTCAAAACTTCACTAATTTCATTTATTTTCAATCTTTCAGCATCTGATATTTCCATAAATTCTCTCGGTACATTATCCACAGGTGAGAAATGGATTGGTATATTCAGTGATTTTGCAAAGTCAATTGTATCGTTTATGAATTTGAACGTTTCCTTAGTTATTACAGAAAACAAGTTAATTTCTATACCCATACCTCTAACGAGTTCTATGTTTTTCTTAACTTTTTCAAAGGCATCAACACCCCTAGTCTTGTTAAATGTTTTTTTATCATTCACATCAAATGATACAGCTAGAAAATCAGTGTATTTTGAAATTTCATTGATTTTTTTGTCCAATAAAAGACCATTTGTAACTAAACCAGTATAAAAGCCTATTTTTTTATTAGAAAATTCTAATAATTCCTCGATATCTTCCCTTAAAAGAGGTTCTCCACCGGTATAACTTATCACTAAACATCCCAAATCCCAACATTCCAATAATTTTTTTTGGAATTTTAAAGTAGATGCTTCATTTGGAAAAATATTTTTTCTCCAAACATTACAAAATGAGCATTTCATGTTACATCGATAGGTGCACTCAAAATGAACAAATAGAGGATGAAACGGATTTTCACTGAAAAAACTATTGATAAAATTCCCTAACAGCTTGATTTTGTTTGCCATAAGAATGCTTCTAATCTTTTTATCTATTTATTCTTTTGACTACGCGCGCATGAATATATCGATAAGCTCCTCTTACCATTAAAACCACTTTATATTTAGGGCTTAAATACTATCTTATATTAAAGTCTTTTAAAGGGTGATGAATTGCATCCGATAGCTAAGATAGTAATAGGAGCAATACTAATAGTGGGAAGTGCTTGGGTTGTATACAAGTATACCCTAGACGAATTTTGGTTAATCATAAAGGGAATAGTACCACCACTAGTGTTCATAGTAGGATTATTCATAGTATGGCTTGAGTACGATAAGTTAAGAATCGAAAGAGAGCTAAAACAAGAGACAGCGCGCGCGAGTCCTATCTGAACGTGCTCCTTAACCGCGTGGTGCAACTATAGACATAGTCGGGGCAGTCGCCCTTCTCCTGTATTTCCGACATCATGCGTGCGTCCGAGCGTATGTCGCACAACACGAAGTTCCTGCATGCCTTACATTGGTACCAGTTTGTGTCTACGGCTACGGGTCTGGTCATTTTTATCATCCCACTCATAGGCTTTTTGACTCATGCGCGCTTCGTCGTATTTAAATATTGTTGCATGCAGGCAAAGAGGTGCGCGAATTCGTCTTATTAAGAGTCACTTGTTTTCATCACACAGTCCAATACTTTTGGACAGACCAAGCATTCTCGCGGGATAGGAACATCTTCAGGAAGACTTGCCAAGTATCCAAAATCATGAGGACATCCTGAGGGACCTTTTTCTTCCTTCTCTGGTGGTTTTACCGATGGCTCTTCTTTTCTTTTCTTTTCTTCTTCAGCGTGCTCGCGCATTTTTTCCTCCCGTAGAAATTGAGCAGAAATCACATCCAGCTTGAAAAAGCAACGGGGACAAGCATAGTACCGTTCCACTGGTTTTGTTGACACGTCGCTTACGACGATGAGCTCTCTAATCTTCTCTTGGCATTCCGGGTTTGGACAAGTAATTAATTCGAGCTCTTTCGGCAATTAAGCATCATCTATTCTATATTGAGATTCACGATATATTTTAGAATCTCACATTTAATAAAGCTTTTCGTGTTTTTGTTCAACATTAGTACAATTGCGCGCCATTCATTTCTGACGATGAGTGTGCCCACACAGAGGCAATACTCGAAAAGAGGGGGAAGATCCCTACGATTGAGAGAGAAGAATCTTCTAAAATAATCAACTGCTTTCTATGCGCGTGGGGGAATTAAATAATTGGTGTAAAATGGTTTTTATTCCCCTTTTTCCTTCAAAAGAGTTAAAAAGAGCCCTGAAAAGAGACTTCGTGTTATGCCTAGGCTGTGGCGAATTTAACGTTGAAGCGTACGATCGATCGATTCATACGTAACACATCAGAGCCATTGACTCATCTTCTCTTCTTACCGTGCCTTTTACCTTTAGGTTTAGTTAAGTCTTCCATTGCGTCCTCACCCTTCACCATAGCGGATAACGTGTCAGTTAGAAAGGGAGCTATGATGGAAAAGATTCGATGTCGCTCCTCTCTGGGCAGTTCGGAGAATTGGTGGTCTACCTCATCCCAAATGGTCTTGAACAGAAGGACCATATCTCTAATCCCCCTTTTCAAATCTTCGAATTCTTCATCAACAACCGTCATTATTCACACAACCTCAACTTGAAACAATGTTAAGATGTACACAATTCGTTTTTATCTTTTGGGTCCAGCTCCTACAGAAAATGTGGGCCTAGGCCAGACTTGTAGTTGTTTAGCTAACTAATACATGCATCTGGTCCACTTGGAGCGTCTGAGCTTAATCGTGAAGGTAAGAAGCCTCAGAAAGTTCTTGGAAGGCTAAGGTTCACCTACTGCCTTCCCCACAGGCTCAAGCGTCAGGGCATCCTACCCTTGCAGAGCCCTACACCAGCCCGGTCACCCTCCCTTTCGGAAGCTATAATGTCTCTGCAGGTTCGAGAGGGGAAGATCCGCGTCTCAAAACTACCCCAAATCCCAAAACAGGAATAAACACCATTTTTAACCATTTGTTTAATTCACCCGCGCGCGTCCCTTCCGCAAGATTAGTGGGCCGGACCGGATTTGAACCGGCGACCTTCATCTGGACAGTTCGTGCCTTCACTTCGTTCAGGCGACATACATCCCCAACCCACCCTCCCAACTTTCCTTTTAGGAGCCATTTTTGATCAGCTTGGGGTGCCCTCTGCAAAGTGGAATAAATAGCTTGCGCGTGCATTATGTTCCCATTATGTTTTTGCCGATATCGTACGCACCATGGATGTGAATTTGAAATTCGAACCTCCAGTTCATAACATATTTTTGAGCATTTCGATGATGCCAATACGGGATTACTTTGAGAAGAAGGAATAGTGAATTGAATGTTTCTAAAATCGGTAAAACCTTAAATTATGTTAGAGATTTGAAAGCTGGCAATCATGGCATATTCTTTTATGGGAGCCCAGAGGAGAAGCATGAAGTGCTCTTTGAGTTTTTGCAAGCCGGTTTTCATCGGGGGGAAGGGGCGATTTGCGTTCCATCACATGAAACTTCCGAGCAAATCCGTAGACACATGGAAGATTTCGGATTGAACGTTAAGGCCCTTGAAAGGGATGGCGTGTTAAGAATCTTTGATTATGATGATTGGTACATGATCGATGGCGAGGTGGATGGGTCACGCACGATAATGTTGGCACAGCGTGTTTTTGATGAAGCAACGGAGATTGGGCTTAAAGGATTGCGTGCGTGCGGTGAAGCCGCGTGTTTTTTTGAACATAAGAAAGAGAAAGAGTTGGTGGAGTTCGAGCTTATGATAGGCAGAAAACTTGACCTCCCTGTAACCGTGCTATGTGCTTACGACGTGAACCATGCCAAATCCCTTGAGGAAAAATTGTTTTTTAGTTTGATCAAGGCGCATGGGTCGGTTATAACTTCCAGCTTTGCGCGGGAAGTCAAGTTCGAAAACTTCTTTTCCACAGTCATGGAGGAGGTGCTTGAAACCGTGTTTGGGGAGCTAGGTAAGGAAGTGATTTTGATAATGCTCGACGAGCGTCATTCACTTACGCCACACAGGATTGCCGAAGATCCTATGTCTTTCATCAAAGGATTAGAGGAACTAATTGGTTCTGGGGCACAAGTTATCGCAAAATCAGTGGTAAGACAAATGCATTCGAAGATTGGAATAACATGAAGTGAATTGAGAGTCGGAAAAAGACAAAATGGCGCGCTCCTCAAAACGGGATTATTTACTCAGTATGTCGCGCACAAAGTCGAATAAATAGTTTGTATAGGTGTGTTCCGGAAGATTCGTCAGTCAATGCCCAGATGATGAAGCATGCCTCTGTATTGAGAAAAGTTTCATATAATGTGCTGAGAATATATAATTTGGAAAAGGCAATAAAGGATTATTGTAACCTTATTTCTATAAATGTTGCTTGCTTTTGCTTGAGGTGAGATGTGGAATGTTGTGGCTGAGAAAGGTTACTGGAGAGGATATTAGGTCAACCTATGAGTGGTTGTCGAAAGACCCATCCTTTCACCATTAATCCAATGGCATGGATGAAGGTAAAGCTGTTGAAGTTATTCGGGAGAAACTTACTTAAGGTCCCCATCCAAACAACGCCAAGTCAAAATCGGTGACTAACCCTACAAGCTTATTTTTGGCGTCTACAACTGGAACCCGTCTTAGATGCTTATTCTTCATAATTTTTACAACGTCAAGCACAGTAGAATTAGGATTACAGGTTACCAAGGTTTTGGACATAATCTTTTCAACTCGTGATTCCCTTATATTTGTCAGTGGATAAACAACCTTCATCACGATGTCCCTAAAAGTAACTAAGCCATGCAAAACTCCTTCTGCATCAATCACTGGAAGACATTCAACATTATAATCTACCATCTTCTTCACGACGTCCTCTACCGTGCTACCAAGAGACACAGTAATCAAATCTTTAGTCATGACTCCGCTAATCTTCACGTTAGCTGTCGTTAATTTCTTCATCATCAATCCTAAAAAGCCAGAAAAGCGCAAAACTATTTAAACCTTGTTTTAGGGAGAACGGAAAGAAAAAATGATGCCTGTAAAAGAAAAAGGGAAATCGAAGTTATGAACGTACCTATCGCAATTGAAGGTAAACTCTTCCTCATTGTTCCTTAGCCTCTTCCTCTTTTGACTTCTCGGATTCAGCTTTGGCTTTCTTCTCGCCATACAACCTTTTCACAAGTTCTTTGTACTTCTCCGGATTCTTCATTCTCCAAATATAGGCCCGCACAACGCTTTCCTTCAGCTTCATCTTTTAAGCTATCTCTTTTACAGACACACCTTTCAGATGCAATGAAAGCCTTAACAGCCTCTAAATTATCTAGATTCACATGTCTAGCTAATCCTCTAAGCCTCGAATCATACACTCTTAAAGTAGAATCAGCGTATCCCTCTTTTTTCAACTGCCAAATAGTATTCAGAATTTTAGATGAAAAGTCATGGGACCTTGTGTGGTGGGCCGGACCGGATTTGAACCGGCGACCTTCTGCACGTCAAGCAGATGTCCTAACCGTGCTAGACGACCGGCCCTTTGTCTCTTTCATTCTTACTTTAATAGTTTAAGTAGTTTTTCAGCATTTCCACCTAAAAGCTTCCTCTTAAGCCTAGTCTCAACATTTTCGATGTTATTTATCATGCTAACCCATTCCTTGTGGCTTACCTGAAAGTTGAAGGCGGGCCAATCGCTTCCAAAAAGGCACCTTGACCGTAGATTGCTATAGACGTGGACAAGCCTTCGCATCGCATATTCCTTGTCAGCGTAGGCCATGCCCTGCCAGCCGCTTATGTCCGCATACACGTTGTTTCTGAGTTGCCTCAGTCCAACCACCTCCTCTGCCCATATTCCTCCGCCGCAGTGGGCGATGATTATGTTTAGGTTAGGATACCGGACCAGAACGTCTTCTAGGTAGATTGGCTGGGAGTATTTCATTTTTAGCTGAGGAAAGGTGGGGCCGCTGTGAACCATTACGGGGATTCCCAGTTCATTCGCTTTTTCCCAGAGGGGTGTCACAAGGGGTTCGTTTGGGTAGAAGCCGCAAGGGGGGTAGAGTTTTAGTCCCTTCATGCCCCACTCCTGAATCCCCTTCTCCAAGATTTCCACAGCGTTTTTTCTTCTCGGGTCCACTCCC
>JACUTO010000013.1 GCA_014859755.1 Candidatus Bathyarchaeota archaeon | reverse complement strand
CGAGATAGGCTGAATAAACATAGAAACGTTGAGCGTATGCTCTCAACTCTTTCGGAGATAAAGAATGTAGATGTTGTTTGTTTGCCAGAAGCTTGGACTGGTGGAGGAGACCTTTTCTTAGAAGAGAAAGAATGCGAATCCCTCCTAGCATCATTATGTCAGCTCGCTGCCGAAAACAATTATAATCTCTTAACTGGCGGCTTGTTCAATCGTCGAGGAAGGAAAATCTTCGACACTTGCCACATAATCAACCGAGATGGAAAGGTAATCGATTTTTACGACAAACGTTTCCCATCCACCGCCTTCAATGAAAGAAACTTCTGCAGCCCCGGAAAAGCTTCGCCAGTTTTCAAAGTTGACGATGTTAAGATCGGCATAGTGATCTGTGTTGATGCCCTCTACCCGGAACTCACGAGAAACCTAGCTCTAAACAGCGCCTGCATCATTTTCAACCCCTCCAACATACCTGAAAACCGAAGCGAGCTGTGGAAACATGTGTCTGTAACTAGGGCTGTGGAAAACACGGTTTTCTACGTTTTCGTGAACAATACGAACACGCTTTATCCGGATGAGCGGATGGTGAAAGGTCATAGTCTTGTTGTAGCGCCAGACGGAGAAATGATCCTAGAAGCTGGTGAAGAAGAAAAGGTTTTTCAAAGCGACCTTGATTTGAGCCAAATAGACAAAATTAGAAAACGCTGGCGATACTTGAGCGACATACGACAACAACCAGTTTATTAAATCAGAGAACAAATAGAAAATATAGGTGTGAAGTTTGCCTGAAACCCACCCATCAAAGGACATCGTAGGAAGTAAGTCAAGCCTATTAAAGGATCGAAAGGTTGCCCTCTGCATCACCGGCAGCGTAGCCGCGGTTAAATGTCCAGAGATCGCCCGTGAACTCATGCGACAAGGCGCGGAAGTTTACGCAGTCATGTCAGCTATGGCTCAAAAAATTATTCATCCATACCTTATGGAGTGGGCAACTGGAAATCATGTCGTAACAGAGCTAACTGGAAAAATTGAACACGTTATGCTAGCTGGCGAGGGGGTGGGTAGGGCTGACCTGGTTTTGGTGGCTCCGGCAACGGCTAATACCATAAGCAAAATCGCCTGTGGGATAGATGACACCCCAGTCACTACGGTGGTTTCAACGGTCTTCGGGTCTGGCATACCGATTATGGTTGTACCGGCGATGCATGAGTCTATGTATCGCCACCCTGTGGTGACCGAGAACGTTAGGAAGCTTAGATCCTTGGGCGTAGAGTTTGTTGGACCTAGAGTTGAGGAGGGAAAGGCGAAGATCGCTGAAATCAAGGAGATCGTGGATGCGGTTGTCCGTAGACTCACCGTTAAGAGGGACCTAGCTGAAAGAAAGGTTTTGGTCACAGCTGGCCCCACCTTAGAGTATATAGACCCCATTAGGGTGATGACAAACAAAAGCTCCGGGAAGATGGGTGTAGCCATCGTTGAGGAAGCGTTGTCGCGGGGAGCCGAGGTAACCTTGGTTTACGGCCCTGGAACGGCTATTCCTCCCGTGGGGGCCAAGATAGTCTCTGTTGAAACCAGTCAGGAAATGTTTGAGGCAGTAGTGTCTGAGTTAAAGTCGAAGAAATACGATGTTGGAATCGCTGTTGCGGCAGTGGCGGACTGGGCGCCAGAGAAAAAGTATGAATACAAAGTTCCGACAAGCATCGAAACTGAACTCACAGTAAAAATGAGGCCAACCCCAAAGATTATTGATGCTGTAAAGAAGGTTAGCCCAGGCACATTTCTTGTCGCCTTCCGGGCGGAATACAATCTGTCTGATGAAAAGCTGATTCAAAGCGCCTACAAACGACTGAAGAAAGCAAAGGCGGACCTAATCGCCGCAAACGATATTGGGAGAAAGGGTGCTGGTTTCGCATGCGACACTAACGAGGTTTTTATTGTTGACGCAAACAAAAAAGTTGTTCATGTTCCCCTCGCCACGAAACGAGAAGTTGCGAAACGCCTCTTCGACGTAATCGTTAATAAACTCAAATAGAATTCCGTTCTAACATCTCCGAAGCACCAACAATTTTAAGACGGAGCCGAATCTTAACTGACAATCTACAATAGGAAGGAGTTATCTTGAAAGACGACCTGGTAAAGGCCGTCGACTACGGACGGAAACTTGGCGCCGACTACGTTGAAGTTCGGGGGCAGAGACTTTTCAAGACCTTCTTGACGACGAAGGACGGCAGAGTTGAAGCGGCGAAGGAGGGAAATGAAAACGGTGCAGGCGTCAGAGTTTTGGCGAAAGGCGCTTGGGGTTTCGTGTCCCTTGGAAAGTTAGACTTAAAGTTGTTAACAGAGGCTGTTGGTGAAGCGTTCAAGTTGGCGAAAGCGGCGAGTTCCAAGGTGAAAGCACCTGTGAAGCTTGTTGAGACAAAGGCCGTGGAAGATAGAGTGGTGGCTAAACCGAGGAAAGATCCGAGTGAAGTTCCCATAGAGGAAAAGATTGATGTCGCCTTAACGATGGACAAAGCGATTTTCCATTATGACCGACGTATGAAGAGTTGCACCATCGACTATCTGGATGTAACAGGAACGAATTACTTCGTCAACAGCGACGGAACCTACATTGAACAAGACAAACTATACGTCTGGTCTAGAATCCTAGCCTCAGCACGAGAAGCCAACGTTTTCACGTCGGGAAGGGAGGAAATAGGGTCCACAGCCGGCTTCGAAGTGTTTGACGTAGAAACGCCAGAAAAGGTAGGAACAATGATCGCTAAACGCGTAATCGATCAGCTGAAAGCCAAGGCACCGAAGGGTGGAACGTTCCCAGCCGTGATCGGCACCAACGTTGTCGGCGTATTCATCCACGAGGCCCTAGGACACTTGGCAGAAGCAGACCTCACTTTGTCCGGATCTGTGCTCTCTGACAAGCTTGAGAAAAAAATCGCGTCTGAAGCTGTCACAGTCTATGACGACGGCACAGTCAACGGCGCCTTCGGATCCTTCAAATACGATGACGAAGGAGTTCCAACGCAAAAAACCATTCTGATTAAGAACGGTGAATTAGCTGGACTCATGCATAATCGTGAAACCGCCTACAAATTTAATGCAGAACTCACAGGAAACGCTCGAGCCGAAGATTTCCGGTTCGAACCCATCATCAGAATGCGGAACACCTACCTCGCTCCAGGCGACTCAACCTTCGAGGAACTGCTTGAGGACATAGATTTTGGTTATTACCTCAAAAGCTTTCGAGGTGGCCAAGCAAACTTGGATGGAACCTTTCAAGTTGGCATACAAGAGGCGTACGAAATTGTTAAGGGACAGTTAGGTGTTCCCGTTCGGAACGCCTCCATCAGCGGAAACACCCTTGAAACTCTACACAAGGTCGATGCGGTGGGTAGAGACTTCAAACTGTGGCCAGGAAGATGCGGGAAGGGTCAAACGGCCTTCATTTGTGATGGAGGACCGCCCATACGGGTGAGAGAGGTGATTATTGGTGGCGGAGCCTAAACTCGAAGAATTAATCGGTTTTGGGCAGAGAGCCATTAACGTTGCGATTAAAAAAGGCGCTGAAGAAGCTGAGGCCTTTCTAAGCAGAATCTCCGGCACATCAGTAAACATCGAAAGAGGGCAGATCGTTAGAAGCGTCAAGAGAACGGATCAAGGTTTAGGAGTAAGGGCCGTTTACAAAAAGGCCGTCGGCTTCTCCTACACAAACATGTTAACCGACAAAACCGTGGAAGATGCCGCTGTCAAAGCCTTCAAATCTGCTAAAGCCAGCAAACCAGACAAAAACTGGATAGGTCTGCCCAGCCCCAAGAAACTCAGCGAAACAAAAAACACATATGACAAAAAATTGACCACCATCTCTCCTGATGAATTTGTGGAGACAGCGTCAGTTCTGCTAAATGCAGTGGAAGGCTACGACAAACGAGTTTTACCTATAGGCGGAGGAGTTGGAACCTTTCTCACATCTAAAGCCGTCGTCAACTCTCACGGCGTAGAAGTCGATGACGAGGGCACCGGCATCGAATGCTCCATCGAAACCATAGCAAGAGAAGCTGGTGAGGTTACTCCAGCATGCTTTGAACTAAATGCAGAAAGAGTTTACAAAATTGACCCGGAATGGGTTGGAAGAGAGGCCGCGAGACAAGCAGTTTCCTCCCTCAAAGCCGAAAAAATCGAGTCCGGAACCTTTTCAGTGATATTCACTCAACTAGCGTTGGATGCCCTCCTTTATTATACGTTGATAAACGCCGTGAAGGCGGATTACGTTCAAAGGGAACGGTCCGCCCTCAAGGGGAAAATTGGGGAGGAGATCGCCTCAAATCTTGTCACGATTCACGACGATGGATTATTTGAGGGCGGTCTTCAAACATGGAGATTTGACGGTGAAGGCGTTTCCAGCCAAAAAACCCTAGTCGTTGAGAAGGGCATCTTAAAGCATTTCTTATATGACAGCTATACAGCAAATAAGAGAGGCGTCGAGAGCACCGGAAACGCTTTTAGAGGAGGTCTAGCCCCCTACACATCCACGCCAGTTCTAGAGGCCACCAACTTCACCTTCACGCAGGGAAACCAATCCCCTGAAAACCTCATCAACGAAATTGATAACGGCCTCATAGTTTACGGCGTGCAAGGCGCTCACAGCAGCAACCCAGAAAGCGGAGAATTTTCCGTGGTGGCCACCCCAGCGTGGAAAATTGAAAAAGGTGGCGTAGCTTATGCTGTAAAAGGGGCGATGCTGGCAGGCACAATCTTCGATGTTCTAAAGAGCGTATCAGCGCTTGGCAATAACACCAGGAAGATAGGGCAATTAGTTGCACCATGGATTAGAGTAGAAAACGTTAAAGTCATTGGAAGATAATGAAACCTTTTTATGGCAAATAAGGCTCACGTCTTTAGAGTCACAAAACGTCAAAATCACAAAATCGGATGAGGAGGAAAAGCGAAGGAATTGACCGGAGCTAAGGAGACAGCGTTTCGCGTTAAAAGGCTCGTTTGGAGGATAGAGACTGCGAGAAAATTCACGCAGTTTCTTTCTTTTGTATTGTTCAACGCGGTCCTTTTTGGCTTGGGGCCATGGCCAATCGTCCTCCCAGTTGTCTATAGTCTAGGAATTCATCAAAAAACCATGGGCGACGCCTTTGCAATGTTACAGTGGATGCTCCACGACCTCGTTTTTCCTTGGCTTCCCTTAGCCTCGTTTTTTCTGATAGCCGTTTTTCTGGGCAGAGCCCTCTGCGCTTGGGTATGCCCCTTCGGTTTCGTTCAAGACTTGTTGGGATACGTCAAGAGAAAACACACAGAGGTTTCTTTGAGAACCCATGACGGAATGATCAAAGTTAAGTATGTGATTTTGGCGATCACTCTTTTCGTCAGCGGAACCCTAGCCATATCGCTGGCCACAGGAGTGGGTCAAGGCTATAAGGCGGCTTTGGGAGCGTTTGCTTCAGCGCCTTTTAACGCCTTAAGCCCAGCCGATACGCTATTCGCTGTTCTGCCAAGAATGGTGTTAGATGTTCGTTACACCAGCCTCGATGCCTTGATCGCCGGAATTTTGGTGGTTCGACCACTTTTGTGGGCCCGTCTTGCTATCATGGTGCTGATCTTGGTTCTAGCCGCGTACGTTCCTAGAAGTTGGTGTCAATATCTATGTCCCCACGGGGCAGCCTTAGCCTTCCTGAACCGATTCAGCTTCCTCGGCTTGAAGAGAGATCCGTTGAAATGCACGAAGGCGGGATGCCGCACATGCGTGGAGGTATGTCCAATGAAGGTCCCCATCTTGGATTTGCCGTGGGAAAAGTTCACCGATCCCGAATGCATATACTGCCTAAAATGTGTTGAAGCCTGCACAACAAAAGCCATTAAACCAAAATTCCCGTAAACAATCACTAGGAACTTTCTGGAACACCTATTTTAGCTTCATTTCAACGTCGATTCTGCAGAACGAAAACATTATGAACAGGCAAAACTCCATGATGAAACAGATCAAAACGTGCTCAATAGAAACTTTTGATTAGGATGGATGGGATTGATCAAAAAAGAAGTTCCATGCGCCATGACAATAGCCGGCTCTGACAGCTGCGGAGGCGCTGGCATAGAAGCCGACTTTAAAACTTTTGCAGCCCTAGAAGTTTTCGGAACATGCGTCATCACCGCTCTAACGGCTCAGAACACGCAGGGAGTTTACGACATACTTCCTATACCTCCACGCATGGTTGAGAGGCAAATAGAGGTTGTTCTTGAGGACATTCCGGTTAAGGCGACAAAAACAGGTATGCTTTACTCCAAGGAAATTGTGGAGGCAGTTGCTAAAGCCCTCGATCGCCACGAACTGCGAGTTGTCGTTGATCCTGTCTTCCGAGCGGGCACCGGAAGCCTTCTCGTTCGTGAAGAAGACAAGGAGGCTTTGATTGAGGCGGTTGTTCCTCGATCCTTTGTCATCACTCCAAACAAGCATGAAGCTGAAGACATGGCTCAAATGAAAATAAGAACAATTGATGACATGAAAAAGGCAGCTTCAATCATAGGCAAGCTAGGCGCGAAAGCGGTAGTTGTGAAGGGCGGCCACCTAGAGGGGGCAGATGTCACAGATATTTTGCATCATGATGGCGAGTTCAAGATTTTCACAAAGCCACGAGTAGAAGTGGAGGCACACGGAGGAGGATGCACCTTTTCCGCAGCCATAGCAGCCTACCTCGCCCTAGACTATGATGTGGTGGAAGCCGTTACGAAAGCTGAAGAGTTCATGCAGAACGCCATCGCGTTCGGTCTAAGGGTTGGGAAGGGCAGGGTTCCGGTGAACCCCATGGCAAGCTTGTTCAACGAAGCTGAGAAGCATCGAGTTTTAGAAGATGTTTCCGCAGCGGCTAAGATGGTTGAAGATCATTCAGAATTCTTGCCTTACCTGGCTGAGGTTGGAACCCAAGTTGCCATGGCCTTGCCTTACGCTTCCACCAAACGACATGTTGCGGCTGTGGAAGGAAGAATCGTCAAGTTCGGCGAGAGGGCGAGGGCGGTAGGTTGCGCCAGATTTGGAGCGTCTGATCATGTCGCACGCATAATTCTCACCGCTATGAAACACGACCCTTCAAAGAGGGCGGCGCTCAACCTCCGCTACGATCAGGATTTGGTGGAAACCTTCAAGAATCTTGGACGAGAGGTTTCAAGCTTTGACAGACGGCTTGAGTCTCCGGAAGTGAAGGCGATGGAAGGGGGAACCCTTGTTTGGGGGGTGGAGGAGGCTATAAAAGCCGCGGGAAAGGTTCCAGATGTCGTCTACGACTTTGGCGAGGTGGGGAAGGAGCCGATGATTCGGGTGTTGGGAAACTCTGCGGTGGATGTGGTGGAAAAGGCGCTAGCATCCATAAAGCTGCGAAAACATGGTAATCCACACACGCGCGCGTGGAACGAGGTGAAAAAATGAGTCGGGAAGTTCGTGAGTGGCTAATGTTATTACAACTCTTTGACCAGACAACTCATGAAGACCGGCTTGACATAGACAGGGAGATTGAAAGAAGAACTGGGATTTACTGCGATGATGCGATAAGACGTCGCCTCATAAGCGAACAGGAATTTCGAGAAATAGTTGCCACAATTCTGAACCGTAAGAAGAGGAAAAGGAAAGAAGTTATCTTAGAAACAGAATCATACGTCATCTAGAAGCGCGCACAAAATCGGTTAGGCTAAACAGGAAATCTACAGTAAACCAAGGGTAGTTATCCTATTTCAGAGATAAATCTAAAAGTGTTGCAACTATAACTGATCTTTATTGTAAGGATTTCGCGTTTCGTCTAGATGGATTTTGATTGATACTAGGTTGAGGGAAATGGGGAAACCGAGCGGATTCCTGCGAATAATCAGGCCGTTGAACTGCCTAATGATGGGTTTCGCGGTGATCGTAGGAGCTTCTCTAGTTTCCGCCCTTAACTTTTCAATAAACCTCCTCTTGGGATTCATAACCTCGTTTACATTGACAGGAGCTTCCATGGCAATAAACGACTATTACGATCGAGAAATCGACGCCATAAATGAGCCGAACCGTCCAATTCCAAGCGGCGCTGTCAGCCCTAAAGAAGCGTTGTCCTTCGCCTTTGTTTTAAGCCTAGTGGGGTTCATGGCGGCTTCGATGACTAACATGTCATGTCTTATAGTTGCGGTAATTACATGGGTGATCTTTGTAGCATACACCACCAAGGGGAAACGAACAGGGCTCCCCGGAAACTTTTTGGTCAGCGCCTGCGTTGCGATACCCTTCATCTACGGGAGTTTCGTTGCTGAGAAAAGACTCGAATTAGCTGTGGCAATATTTGCAGTCATCGTATTTCTTTCAAACACTGGCAGAGAGGTCACAAAGGGAATAGTGGATGTTGAAGGCGACAAATCTCAGAATATTAATACAATTGCAGTAATGTTTGGAGATAAAACTGCAGCGTTCATGGCATCGGTTTTCTTAGTTTTAGCTGTGGGTTTGAGTCCCTTACCTTGGTTGTGGAGACTCGTTTCCAAGTGGTTCCTTCCATTCGTCATTTTGACGGATGCGGGACTGATTCTGTCTTCAATTTTGCTTGTTCGAGACTATTCCCGAGAAAATGCCAGGAGGGTTAAGAATTCAATTTTGATCTGGTTTATTACGGGGCTCTTAGCCTTCGTTGCTGGAGCTCCTAGCTAAAAATTTAAAATAAAACTCTACAATTACTATACTCTTTGAAAATATAAAATGTCACGTCCAAATCGGTGAGGCACAATGTCCCTATCTGTTGACCAAACGCTTTTGACAAACTTGATCGTGATGTTCCTCAGCTATATTTACATAATTTCCGTGATTTTTATCGCAAAGAAGACTGAAAAAATTTTTATGTGGTCGCAGAAAACGTCTCGCAAGGTTCTGCACATCCTCATAGGAAATTTTCCCTTCATCCTTCCCTTCTTCAGTGAAAGCATTTTCCCAGTTATGGTTGCCGCGCCCTTCGTGCTACTAACATTTTTAGTTTCTCCATATTCCCCGATTAAAAGTTTAAAGGGCATACTATTTGGGCTTCAAGATACCACCGAAAAGGGTCATCCACTGGGACTGGTTTTTTATGCGATTTCGTACACGGTTTTAGCCGCCCTTTTTTTCTACACGCCCTATGTCATAGCTGCGGGTGTCTTACCAATGGCGTATGGTGATGGCGCTGCATCCCTTATGGGAGAACGTTACGGAAGGCGAAAATACAAAATTCTGTGTCAAAAAAGCGTTGAAGGATCGTTGGCTGTCTTTGCAGGTAGCTTCTTGAGTTTGTTGTGTGGCCTCCTATTCTATTCGCTTTTCTATCCGTTCTCTGCTGTGGAAATTGTTAGTTTGTCTCTTTGGACAGCTGTCATTGCAACGGTGGTGGAGGCTATATCCCCTCTTGGCTTTGACAACATAACGGTTCCCATCGTCTGTGCCGTATCTTTCTTTCTCATGAGGTGAAGGTAAGAATTGCAGTTCATCGTGATCGACGGCTTAGATGCTTCTGGGAAAAGCACCCAGGCGAAATTGTTGTCTTCTTTTTTAAAGAAGCGTGGGCGGACGGTTTTTCTGCGAATGCATCCTTCTAACGACAATTTCTTCGGGATAAGAGCCAAATATTTCCTTCAGCAGAAGGGAAAAAGCGCCCATTTTAACGCGGCACTTTTTTACATGTGTGATGTCATCCGATCGGTTATTACTTACTCGTGGCGCAGATATGATTGCATTATTTTTGTGCGTTATCTCATGGGGACCGCTTACTTACCTAAACCTCTAGAAAGAATCGCCTATCATTTCTTTGCCACCATTGTTCCGACCTCAAGTTTCATGTTCTTTCTTGATGCGAGTCCAGCAGAAGCATACAAACGAGTTAGTTTGAGAGGAGAGGAACTGGAAATGTTCGAGAGCCTTGAGGAACTGGAAAAAATTAGGCAAAAGGCGCTTGCCCTCGCTCTGGAAGACAACTGGATAATCGTAGAGGCGGATAGAACAATGAAACAAATTCAAGAGGAAATCCGACGGAATATTATCTGATTCTGCTTCCTACTTCGATGTCCTTTTCGGGTTTTATCAAAATGACGTTACCCTTATCGTCTTCGGCGGCGAGTACCATGCACTGAGATTCTACGCCCATGAATTTCCTTCTTTGCAGATTCAAGACGAAGGCGTATTTTTTGTCTACCAATTCTTCTGGTTTGTAGTATTGCAGCAGTCCTGCCACAGACTGCCTCTTCTCGGAACCAAAATCAACTATCATCTTGATCAAGTTTCTTGATCCAGGGATTTGTTCAGCTTCAACGATTTTGCCAACCCTCATGTCAAGCTTTAGGAAATCGTCAAACGGTATTTCCATTGTAGTCACCAACGACCATTTTCCTTTCCATGATTTGAATTTTAAGCTTTGCGCATTCAAGCTTGACTAGCGTAGGTGGATACGAATTTTTTAATTGACCTGTCGTAGGTTTTTTCGACTTCTGTGGGAAACACGCAGCCTGGAAGCTCGTTTCTTTCCAGATGATATCGTATACATTCACAGCACTTTCCCCTCTTGTCACAAGTCACATAAGTGCATCCGCAGTTCTTCGAGTTGATCTCTACATTGGGACAAGGCTTTCTTGCACTCATTTCGGGAACCTCACTTTTCTCGGTTTAAGAGAAGGGGTATATAATGTTGTAGCATTTAAACACTCGGCTAGCTGTATAGAATAAAAGCTTGACGAAACTATTAGTAGATGGAGTTCAGTAACCATTTTTAGAAAGGATATTCTCCGGTAGCTATGGTTGGAAAGCGAAGGGAGAAGTTGGTTTCACTTTGAAGAGGCTCTTTTTAGGCAGTTTGTGATAGGTCTCGTAGAGTTTTCGTGAGAAGCCGTTTTGTTCACATATCTGCGTGTATACCTCTGCTGTCTTGGTCACCGTTCTCTTGAGTGTTTTATCTATGTCCACATCGATGAGAGCGAAGAATGGACTGTACCCTAAGCTCCATTCGTAACCGTGGAGAAAAGACCACCAGTTGTAAGCAAATACATTTACGCCATCTTCTTTTATGGCATCGTGTACCTGCTTCAGGTGGTCAAGCATATACTTAATTTTCATTTTTTCGTCTCTTGTGGGAAATCCATTTTCTATTATCGCCATAGGCTTCTGATACTTTCCATAGAATTCCTTTAGATAGCGTCTGAGGCCTTCGGGATAAATCTCAGATTTAGTGACGGCGCCCTTCTTTGAAAGGTACACGTTAAGGTAATAGTCTATGCCCATATAGTCCATTTTATCTTTCAGGGCGTCGGGAATCAAATAAACCATAGAGTCAGTAGCGATTTCACACATCTGGACGTTGTCGGGATCTGAAGGATCCTCTGGCATGAAGATGGAGAGAAAGTGCGAGAATCCCACGTTAGCGTTTTTGTCGTTTTTGTGAATGACCCTGTAAGAGTTGGTTAAAGCTTCAATTAGGTTGTTGATGCAGGGTAAAACTTCGTCCATGTTTGTATGATGGGGAGGAAACCCGGCTTCGCCAGTCATGTATGAATTGTAAGCGTAAACCGCTGGTTCGTTTATGACAACGTAGTAGTCTATGTATTCACCGAACTCTGAACTGACGAAGTCCACGTACTCAAGGAACTTTTCCACTATATTCTCAGACAGCCAGCCACCATGATCGTGAATCCAGGGTGGGTTGGTGAAATGGTGGAGGGTGACGAAGGTTTTGACTCCTTTCTGTTTTAAGGCGCTGAAATAATCATGGTAGAATTTCACTGCTTCTTTGTCGATGTCACCTTCTTTTGGCTCGATTCTTGCCCATTCAATTCCGGTTCTGAAAGCCTTTAACTTCAGTTTGGATACGAGTTCAAAGTCTTTTCGATAGAGCGTAGAGTGCTTGGCTGTCCATGTGAGGGGCAAATCACATTGAGAACCCCCAAAGTGTTGATAGTCTGAGAGGCAGGCGCTCCACAAGAAGTTTTTCGGAAAAGATAGAAACCCATTTGAAGTCATTGTCAACTAAATCTCCGTCTCCTCTGTGTATTTAAGTTGGTATATAGTTAATTTCTAAGTTTTTATAAATGAATTTGGTTACGAAAAATTATTTTAAACAAGTGAATCCCAGATAGAATTATGATTTCGATCATAGGTGCAGGAAAAGTAGGAAGTGCTTCAGCATTCAATATTCTAAGATTTAGAGTCAGCGACGTTGTTTTGATAGACATTAATAAAGATGTGGTTAAAGGCGAGGCGTTAGATATGATGCAAGCCGCACCCGCAATAGAGTTTGATGGTAAAGTTAAGGGGACCAACGATTTCAGTGAAATGGAAGGTTCAGAAGTCGTGGTTATTGTTGCAGGTGCCGGAAGAAAACCCGGAATGACACGTTTTGACCTTATAAATGCAAATTCCAAAATAGTGAAATCTATAGTAAAAGAGGTTGTGAGATACGCTCCCGAATGTAAGCTCATGGTTGTGACGAACCCTGTAGACATAATGACCTACGTGGCTTACAAAGAATCAGGCTTTAAGAGGAACAGAGTTTTTGGAATGGGAAACATCCTTGACACTATGCGCTTCAGATCTTACATAGCAACTGAATTGAATGTTTCTAGAGAGGATATCCGTGCCTTGGTCATAGGAGAGCACGGGGATTCCATGGTGCCCCTCGTGGATTATGCTACTGTTTCCGGAATACCGATAAAAGATTTGCTTGAAAAAAAGCAGATTGAGAAAATAGTGAGCTTGACAAGAACCTCTGGTGCTGATGTCATAAGACTAAAAGGAGCTACAACGTATGCGCCAACAGTTGTTATAGCTATTATGGTCGATGCTGTTTTGAGGGGCAGAAACAGAGTAATGAGCGTTTCCACTTTTCTACAGGGCGAATATGGTTTTTCAGATATTTCTATTGGTGTGCCTGTGATTCTCGGAAAAAACGGCGTTGAAAGAATTTTAGAACTTAAATTAAGCCCCGAAGCTAAAAAACAGCTTAAGAAGTCGGTTTCAATCATAAAAGATATGATAAATAAACTGGAAAATAATCCGCTGATAGAAGAATTCCCAAGTAAGGACTGCATGCGCGAAGAGTGAATTGAAGACGATTGGTTTTGCGAAGAGCACTGGGAACAAAAAAGAGGAAAGGGGTAGCCTAAGCGCAAAGGGCGCGCGCAATTTTTCTGGAAGATAATCAAGAAGGCTCGTTGTTACTGTTTTCTCTTCTAGTAATCTTTATTTTCGATACGTTTTTATGCGCCGTAAATCCATTAAATCTATTAACTGAATTTTGTTCTGGATGAAAATATGCTTGTTACAAACAAGGAAATCTTATCCGCCGCTATGGCTAAAGGTTATGCTGTTGGCGCTTTCAACATCAACAACCTAGAAACCTTGTTAGCTATTGTTGAAGGCTCTGCGGAGGAGAGGTCACCAGTAATCGTTGCAGTAAGCCCTAGCGCCATCAAGTATGCTGGCTTGGAATATTTAGCCACCATGGTTAAGACTGCAGGAATTTTGGCTCGAGTGCCGATGGCTCTTCATCTAGATCATGGGAAAGATTTTGAAACGGTTTCAAAGTGCGTTGATGCCGGTTTTACCTCCGTTATGATCGATGGTTCTCACCTGAATTTTGAAGAGAACATTTCTTTGACGAAGCGTGTTGTGGATTTAGCTCATCCGAAAGGTGTTTCTGTTGAGGGAGAACTTGGGAGGCTTGCAGGCGTAGAGGAGTCAACTGTTGAAGAAAGGGAGGCTATATTAACCGACCCAAATGTAGCCAAGGAGTTTGTCGAGCGAACCGGTGTGGATGCCCTCGCCGTTGCAATCGGCACCTCCCATGGAGCCTACAAATTTAGGGCAAAGCCAAGACTGGACTTTGAAAGGTTGAAGGCTATTAGAAAAAGGGTCGAAGTTCCACTAGTTTTGCACGGAGCATCCGGAGTTCCATCGTGGATAGTTGAAAAAGCCGCGAAGTATGGGGCGGAATTAGGTGGGGCCAAAGGAATTCCAGACGAACACATCAAAAAAGCCATATCCTTGGGAATAACAAAAATAAACATCGACACCGACCTGAGACTGGCTTTCACAGGCACAGTCCGCGAAATCTTAGCAACTTCACCGAAGCAATTTGATCCAAGAAAGATTCTAGGCCCAGCGAAAAAAGCTATGAAAGAGGTTGTTAAGGCCAAAATGCGTCTATTTGGAAGCTCATTTAGGGTTCCTTAGAGGGAAAAGAACATGAAAGTTGGAATCTTAAGCGGAGGAGGAGACGCTCCGGGAATCAACGCGGTTATTAGAGCAGTTGTGAGAAAGGGAATTCGGAACTATGGTTATGAAATTGTTGGAATTAGGGACGGATGGCGAGGATTGATTGAAGGCAAACTAATCCCACTTGATTTAGAAGCAATTTCTGGAATGCTTCCTCGCGGAGGATCCATTCTCGGAACTTCGAGAACCAACCCCTTCAAAAATGAAGGTGGGGCGCAGAAAATTCTGAAAAATGTTAAAGAAAATGGCCTTGACGCTGTAGTTGTGATTGGAGGAGAGGACACTTTAGGTGTGGCTTACAAGCTTTACGAAATGGGGCTTCCATGCGTTGCAGTGCCTAAAACAATCGACAACGATTTAGCTGGCACCGATTATACTTTCGGCTTTAACACGGCGGTTCATATAGCAACTGAAGCGCTCGACAGGCTTCATACCACGGCTGAGGCACACCACAGGGTAATCATCCTCGAGGTAATGGGTAGATATACCGGATGGATTGCGTTGGAGGCTGGAATCGCTGGAGGAGCAGACGCTATCCTAATTCCGGAAAAACCCTTTGACATCGACGAAGTTTGTGGTTACATTAAGCAAAGACAAAATCGCGGCAGAACCTTCAGTCTGATCGTTGTTGCTGAGGGAGCGAAGTCTAAAGGAGGCGAAGAAATTGTCTATAGCCGAGGCGTGGACGAGTTTGGACACCCTAGGCTTGGCGGCGTAGGCTATTATCTCGGAAAGGAAATTGAAAAATGTATGGACATTGAAACCCGAGTTGTGGTTCTCGGGCATCTTCAACGCGGCGGTTCCCCAACGGCCTTTGATAGGGTTCTGGCAACAAGATATGGAATCGCCGCCATAGACCTTGTTCACAAAGGCCAGTTTGGACGTATGGTGGCCCTTCAGAGAAACAGAATCGTCTCTGTTCTATTAAAAGATGTCATTGGTAAGCGAAAGACCGTTGATTTGACGCTTTATGAAGTGTCAAAGGTGTTTTTCGGTTAGCAGTCTAGGAATGCGCGCGCGAATGTACTTCGCTTCCGTTCTTTTGGGAACCTTACAAAATAAAAATGGAACTAGTTTGGTGGTCAAAAGCAAATAAAAAAGATGGGAAAGGAAGATGCGCTAGCTTGTTGACGGTTGCATCGCGATCTGAAATTCTGGTGGCTGCAGTGGTTGTCTCGGCTTCCTTCGACGTGTAAACACAACAACCAGTGTAACTACAGCAGCGATAGCGGCGATGATTAAGACGGGCCCTAGGTATGGGTGAGCCGGTGGGATCGATGCGGCAAAGTAGACCGTAAAGGTTGGATCATGCTCTATTCGGTAGCCGCTGTAGTTTGGATAGGAGATTAGGAATAAGTAGTCTGCCCGGGTCATGTTTGTTATGGTCTCTTTTGCCCTCTGGTAAAGCTGAGGATACATATGCACCAACACAAGAGGCAAATATCTCGCAAAGTTTCTGTGAAAGTTGAATAGGTCACGGTTTCTTGCATAGCCGCCAATCTCAGTGGTTCTGGTGATAGCGTTGAAGGAGTGCGGTGTACTTTCAGTGGGGTCTTCTGTGTAGTTAAAGAGGTTGTAGGCTTGTTTGACGCCGAAGGAGGCATCGAAGATCTTTTCGCCGTCGTCTGCGTAAGTCGAGATGGAAGAATCGCTAACGAAGACTTCGTTGTCTGTGACGTTCTGTCCGCTGGCTGAGACGCTGTAAGTATCGCGGTCCAACATGATTGAGGTTTGAAAGTCAACAATGCTCATCTTGACATCATGCTTGTGAAGATAGTCGTAAACGGTCTCGTTGGACAATTTCGTGCCATATCGGTAACAGCCAGTGCTGTTGTAGTGATTGTATAGCGGCCAGACGAAGAACCAACCCCAGAAAGTCCAAAGGTCACGCATCCGACCTATAACATGGTCTTGGGTTATGGTTGCCTTGTTTGTGTCTGGGTCGATCGAAAGGGTATAGTTGAAGGTTAACTCGTCGTAGGTTGCAAGTCCCCACGGTCTGCTTGTCTGAGTATCATTTTCTTCTGTAATGTATGTTGTTATCCAAAGAGCCGTCAGGTTTGTGTATTTCATGCCCCACTTCCAAGTCAATTTGTCTTCAGAAGGGGTTAGCGGGAAAACCTCAGATTTGCTGTTGAACGCTGGAAAAGTGGCGTTCGGGAACAGTTGTTTGAGGTTAACGCCAAAGCTGAAGGAGGCCCAAAGAGTGTCGTTCCTGTCTGGTGAGTCTGGGTAAATTGACTTTGCGGTGTCGTTGAATCCCATCAACATCAAGAAGGACGATGCGACTAACGCATCTCTGCTGTTGTTCTCGGTCTTGTAATGCAATAGAATGGTCTGCATGGGAATTGTGAGGAAAGCTTTGTCTGCCAAACTTATGTTACGCAACCCTGCGTATAACATCTGTAAGCCCATTTTGTTAACGTAGGTCATGTAAACATAGGCGTGCCAATAGTTCTGCGGTCTCGGCAATCCACGAAGCAGAGCCCACGCTCTTGCGTAGTCAAAGTAGTCAACGGTTTTGGCAAAGCTTTCTTTCTGAAAATCTGTCTTTAGCAAATCGTCTGCTGAAACTGGAACCACAACAAGCGTTGCTGATAGACAAGCAACAAGCAAAACTCCCAGCGAAATCTTAGATTTCAACTTTTCAATCACGCTTCTTATTTCGGTAAAAGCAGAGACTGGCGACATTTTAGAAAAGCCTTATGAATTGCAAATAAAAAGTGACAAACCACATGCGCGTGCATCCATGCAAGGGCATTTAGATTCGTCTTATTAAGAGTCACTTATTCCCATCGCACAGTCTAATACTTTTGGACAGGTTAGGCATTCTCGCGGGATAGGATCATTTTTGGGAAGACGTGCTAAGTATCCAAGATAACCAGCGCACCTTGAAGGCCCTTTTTCTTCCTTTTCTGGAGGTTTAACCGGAGGTTCTTCCTTTTGCTTTTGCGGTTGAGTAGAAATTACGTCCAGTCTGATGAAGCAGTGAGGACAGGCGTAGTACTGTTCCGCTGGTCCTGTTGACAAATTATTCAAGAGAATGGGCTCTTCAATCTTC
>JACUTO010000198.1 GCA_014859755.1 Candidatus Bathyarchaeota archaeon | reverse complement strand
CAGAAGGTTTTCCTGAAATTGCAGAGAGACTGAGAGCAATAGCCAAAGCAGAAGAGCATCATGAAGAAAGATATAAGAAACTGCTAAAAGAGGTGGAGGCTGGCACCTTTTTCAAAAAAGAAAAAGATGTTTGGTGGGTGTGCCGAGAATGCGGATACATTCATTTTGGTAAGGAACCACCAGAAAAATGTCCATCGTGTGACCATCCGAGAAGCTACTTCCAGCTCAAATGCGAAGAATACTAAGGGGATATCATATTTTGGAGGTGGTAGATTTGAGTATGCAAGAAGTTGCAAAAGAAGTAAGCGATTGGATTCAAAGGATGGGAAAAGAGTACACCAGAGTCTATGGACCTTTTGCGGTCTGGATGAGAAGAGTTGAAGAAAAAGGTGCACTCGACACAAAGACTAAGGAACTGATCTCCGTTGCTTTAGCAGTTGCTACGCAGTGTAGGTGGTGCATTGCGGTTCATACAAACGCCGCGCTTGATGCTGGGGCTACAAAGGATCAGGTTATGGAAGCTTGTTTTGTGGCTTGTCTGTTTCGTGGGGCTCCATCATGCATGTATAGTCAGTTAGTGATGAAAGCAATAGATGAGTATCAAAAAAGTGGGGTCTTCCGACAAGAAGAATGAGGAATAAAATCTTTCATCCATTAAACAAAAGATAATATATAGTTGTGAACATAAATCCCAAGGATGTGGTTTGAGAAAATGTTGTCTAAAATACCTGTAAAGTTAGAGAGGGTTGGGAAGAAACATATTGACCGTGAAATATTAAGACTGGCAATAATTGCTGAATTAGACGCGATAAGTCTTTATGAACAACTAGCGGGCGCGACAGATAACGAAAATATCAAAAAGGTTCTGCTTGATGTAGCTAAAGAAGAGAAAACGCATGTTGGGGAGTTTCAAACCTTACTGTTGAAAGAAGATGTGGAACAAGTTGAAGAGTTAGAAAAGGGTAAAGAAGAAGTTGAGGAGATACTCGAATGACCAAGCTGAACCAGATTTACAGGTGCAACGTTTGCGGCAACATTGTTGAAGTCATACACGCTGGAGTGGGACAGCTTGTCTGTTGCGGTCAACCAATGGAGTTGCTGACGGAAAAAACTGAAGATGTGGGCTTAGAAAAACATGTTCCAGTAATAGAAAAAATCGGGAACAAAGTGAAGGTCAAGGTTGGCAGCATTCCGCACCCCATGGAACAAAAGCATTACATTGAGTGGATAGAAATAATTACTGACGGCGGAACTTGCAGAAAATTCTTAAGACCAGCAGACAAGCCAGAAGCAGAATTTGAAACCTCAGCGGAGAAAATAGAGGCAAGAGAATACTGCAACATCCACGGATTATGGAAATCAAAGTAAAAATCAGATAGGTCAATAAAACATTCACAACATCATTCTCGTTTCTGTCTATTCAAGAAAACGCTGTCCTTTTTAAAAAGCGAAAAGCGAATATTGAGGACGTACTAAAGTGAAGAATCGAAAAATGCTAGCCTTCCTCAGCACTGGGATCAGGTGTCTGTAATGGGTTCTTTAGAAGAAATCCTATACCTTTCTCGACACGACATAGAAAATCTAAACATCCCCATAACCGAAGTCATCCGAGTAGTCGAAGAAGCCTTCCTTGAAAAAGCAGAAGGACGAACTGAAGTCCCACCCAAACCCGGCATCCACCCTCAAAAAGACGCCTTCATCCACGCCATGCCAGCATACATACCTAAAATGAAGTCAGCAGGCATAAAGTGGGTGAGCGGTTTCCCAGAAAACCCCAAACGTGGCCTACCATACATATCAGGACTGCTAATTTTGAACGACACTGAAACAGGCTTCCCCATAAGCGTTATGGATTGCACTTGGATAACAGCCAAACGAACAGGAGCAGCGACCGCCATTGCAGCTAAACATCTAGCTAGACAAGACTCCAAAGTCTTAGGCATTCTCGGATGCGGTGTTCAAGGCAGAAGCAACCTCGAAGCCCTAACAGTCGTGTTCAAAAACTTGGAAGAGGTGAAAGCCTACGACATTAGCGAGAAAAACCTGCAGAAATATGTTGAAGAGATGACCACTAAACATGGACTGAAAATTGTTCTCGTTTTCTCACCTAGAAAGGCTGTTGAAAACTGCGACATAATCGTAACGGCTGGCCCAATACTGAAACATCCACACCCTGTAATTGAGGCATCATGGTTCAAGGACGGCGGCTTCGCTTGCGCCCTAGACTTTGACTCATACTGGAAACCAGAAGCCATGCATTCCATGAACAAGTTCTGCACCGACGACCAAAACCAACTAGCCTACTACAAAAAAGTGGGATACTTCTCCAACATACCAAACGTATACGCAGATTTAGGTGAAATTTTAAGCGGCAAAAAACCTGGCCGCGAGAACCCTGAAGAACACATTATGTCCATGAGCTTGGGCCTGGCGATAGAAGACATGGCGACCGCCATCCTCATCTATGAAAAAGCAAACGAAACAGGAACAGGAACGAGGCTTCCCTTGTAGTGCACACGCGGCTGAAAATCACACACTTAGAAAGCTCCAGTTTTCAACGGTACTACGGGTCAGTATTGAAGAGCCTAAACTCTTAACTCGATAACCATTGTAGCGACTGGTTCGCCTTTAACCGCCCTTTCTTTCTCCCACTCCTCTGCATTCTCGAACCAAAGTCCAAATGCTTCTTGGAAATTCTTCAAAGCTTTGCCAACGCTTTTCCCTTGGCTAGCGACACCTGTTACCGGGTCTATTGCAACGTACCATTCTCCGTCTTTATGTATCGTAACACCAACCTTCAACATTGTCACCTTTAAGATTTAAGGTGATCCGGAATCTTATTAAATTTCATGCTGCCCAAAACGGTATTTTCTTTCTCATCAGTTTTACGTATTCGTTTAGTGCTTCTTGCTCTT
>JACUTO010000197.1 GCA_014859755.1 Candidatus Bathyarchaeota archaeon | reverse complement strand
GACATTGATGCGGATCATATTCCAACTCCTTGCGGCAAGGTTCATGACGTTTGGGTTTGCAGTAATTGTGGTGCCGTCGGTAGAGGCGTGTCGCCTAAGAAGTGTCCCGCTTGTGGGGAACGGAAATTCAATGAAAAAACTTGGCCTTGCGAAGTTTGTTTGGAATCTGCGAAGGTTGAAGCGATAAAGCTTATAGACATTTTGACAAAAGATTTCGGTTTTTCCTCGGGAGAGTTAAAGGTGGGATTTTCTGGGCACCGCGGATACCACGTTCACGTGGAGAGCGAAGAGGTTCGAGCGTTGGATTCGATGGCTCGCAAAGAAATTGTTGACTACGTCTTGGGGATAGGTTTGGAGGCTGAATTTCACGGTTTAGGGGAAAGGGGTGGAAAGTGGTCGCGCGTGCTTGCCGGTCCAGACTTGTATGATTTGGGATGGAGGGGAAGGATAGCTCGGGGAACCTACGACCTTCTCCTCACAGCGTCTCCAGAAGAACTGGAAAAAATTGGGTTAAAGAAGAGAGTTGTTGATACTATAACCCAGCATAAAGAGGCTCTTTTGGAGAGTTGGGAAGAAAAGGGACCTTGGGGAATCATAAAGGGCATAGGCACGGAAAGCTGGCGAAAAATAGCTCAATATGGCGTGGAAAAGCAGTCGGTAAAAATCGACACCGTGGTTACCACAGACATCCATCGCCTGATAAGACTCGCCAATACGCTACACGGAAAAACCGGTCTGAAAAAAATTGAGGTGCCTATCACAGGCATCGAGCACTTTGATCCCCTCAAAAGCGCCGTGACCTTTAAGGAGGGCACGGTAACGGTCCTTGTTTCAGACGCTCCTAAATTCAGACTGGGGGACGAAACCTACGGTCCATATAAAGAACAAGAAATTGAACTGCCCACAGCGGCGGCGTTGATGCTTCTGTGTAAAGGAGCAGCAAAGGTGGTGGAATAAACTTGTACGATGAACTCTACGAGGCATGGAAAAAGGAAAAGGAAAATGTGGAAATTCAAGGACTCCCGAAGAACTTTTATGCTAAAATTGCTGATTACGTGAAAAAAATACGAGAAGAACGTCGAATGCTAGACGAGAAAACAACAAAGGCTAAGCTATTGAAGCGCGAGTTCAAAAACGTCAATAACATGGCTAAGGAACTTTTTCAACTTCGCTACAAGAAACTTCGTGAAAAATCTTTGGCTGGAGAAACCGTGCCTAGAGAAGTCTTAACCGAAGAAGAAGAAAAGCTCCATGGAGAAATTTTGCCCCTAGCCGAGGCTTACCAAACTTTCTTAAAAGACATTCTTCATGGACGTTTATCTCATATTGAAAAGGAAGAGAAACCGAAGAAGATACTATTACGCTTCGTTCAGGAAATTCCAGCAATAGTTGGATCCGATATGAAGACATACGGTCCGTTTGAACCAGAGGACATAGCAACTTTGCCTTCGGAAAACGCTCGAATCCTTATTAAACAAGGGGTAGCCGTGGAAGTGGAAGCAAAATAGTGCAGTCATGGGTTTGCGCCGAAGGTTGGCATGATCTGGAATGAAGATTCTTTTTGTCTGCACCGGCAACTCCTATAGAAGTCCAGTAGCAGAGGCTCTTCTGAAAAAAATTCGAGGAGATTTAGAGGTTGAATCGGCGGGAACACATCCGGCTGGCGTGATCGCCTCAAACGCAAAGAAATTCTTGGAAAAAGAGAACGCTTTAGAGAACCTTAAGGGAGCGCCGGAGGGAATAAACCAGAAAAACTTGGAGGAATGCGACCTCATAGTAGCTATGAAGCAAAACCACAAAAATGAAATCCTAAGGCGACATCCGCAAATAGAAGATAAGATACAGGTTTGGGACATCGACGATCCCATCTATCTTCCCTATGGATCTGACGAGGAAGTTTTTGAGGAAATAAAACGGAAAGTATTGAAACTGGCGGAATCCATCAAAAGATGAAAAAGTGCGACTAGACATACATGTTCTTCAGTTTCTGCTGCTTCGTTGCCGTGAACAACAGATACTCGAGACTTACGGGACTGCATGATATCTCGGTTCCACACCTTTCACATCTGACCGTCATTATCATCGGCGTTATCTTCTCCATTGCATGGCTTAGTCCAAATATGGTTGGAGCTGCGTAGGATACCTCAATCATCCGTGTTTCCCCCAACTCAAACTTTCCAGACTTCAGGTAGTCGAGATAGGTTATTTTCTGTGCAAATCCGCAAGCTTTGCACACTACTTGATGTGGAGTGGTGAGCAAAGGATTGCGATCAAAAACTCCTTTCCTTGCCCTGTTCATAATTTCTTCTTTAGGGTCACGCCGGAAAATACTTGGACTGGGCTTCTTTTTCATTTCACATAATCCTTAATTCTTCGTCTAGATATTCATCTTTCGGTCTTGGCGCTATGGATAAAATTAGGATAGGCACCTCAGGCTATAGCTATTTTTGGAATGAGGGCGTACCTACCCCTTTCCAATGGTATTGTAAACAAGGCTTCAACACGGTTGAAATCAACGCCAGCTTCTACCGTTTTCCAGTCAGAAGCTGGATTAAAACATGGATAAAAAGTCCAGCCGGCTTCGACTTCAGCATCAAGGTTCACAGGTCAATGACTCACTACCAGAGGTTGAAGCCAAACGCTGTCAAGACATGGAAGAAATTCGAATCGCTGTTTAAAGAAATGGAGGACAGAATTTCTTTTTGGCTTTTTCAAATGCCACCTAACTTCGTTGCAACCTCAGAAAACATGACGCGCATCTCAAAGTTCTTCTCGGAATTAAATCTCGGCAACTCAGCGGTCATCGAGTTTAGGCACCCATCTTGGTGGGATAAAAAGAGTGTCTGCAAAGATGCTGGAGCAACCTTTTGTTCCGTCTACGCGCCAGGTTTACCTAGAGAAATAGTTTCGATGAATGATGCCCTCTACCTGAGGCTTCATGGGAGAGAAACGTGGTA
>JACUTO010000196.1 GCA_014859755.1 Candidatus Bathyarchaeota archaeon | reverse complement strand
AATGCAGATTAAATTGTCCAGCTGACGCCATAAGTGTGAAAGAAAAATAGTCGCATGAAATTATTATTTGTAATTCGCAAAGGATAAAGGCAAGTCTTTCAAAAATATCTCATGGCGAATACGGGAAGAGGCCGTAGCGAATCTCGGAGTCTTTGACCAGTATTGGGATTGGTCACACTCCATGAGATTATTCGCAATAGCCTGCCACAGTATTCGCCAAAATTTTGCTTACACTATAGAAGGACAAGCTTTTTCTATAGTGGAGGGAGAAAAGCTTCCATGCAGAAAACGTCTAGAATTCTTCTTGAAGTTTACTTGGTCGGAAGTTCCGAAATATCGAATCCGGGAGATTGCATGGTTTACCTTGTAGACTGTAGAAGTGAGCTGGCGCTGATTGACGCCGGTGTCAGCGCAGATATAAGTAAAATTTGTAGAAACATTAAAAGGGCGGGCTTAGACCCAGAGGACATTTCAACTTTGTTCATCACCCATTCTCATATAGACCATGTTGGAGGCGCCGCTTCTTTTCGGAAAAAATATGGATGCAAAAACGTGGCACACGAATTAGATAGCGATGCTTTGGAAAAAGCAGATCCGGAACTGACAGGAGCTGTCTGGTATAATCAAGAATTGATGCCATGCAAGGTAGATGTTAAGCTTTCAGGCTCTGAGGGAGATGTTTTGGTGGGAAACAAGACCTTCAGATGGTTTCATACACCAGGTCATACGCCGGGAAGCATTTCGATACTTCTCAACACTTCGGATGGTAATATCTTGTTCGCGCAAGATGTCCATGGCCCATTTATGCCTCAGTTTCGCTCCAATATCTCAGACTGGGCTAAATCCATGAAGAAACTTATCGATTTGGATTTTGACGTTCTTGCAGAGGGACACTTTGGAATCTACAGACCGAAAGACCGGGCAGTTGAATACATCAAGTCTTATCTAACTCACTATGGATATCAATGAAGCCACTTGCGCATGCACATTTTAGCTGCTCTAAACGGAACAAACATTTTACTATGCCATATATAGGATAGAAAGCACTATCAATTTTTCAGTTTATATGCTTCAAAAAGCGTCGTGGTTTCGGAGGGAGAGCCTTTAGTCAACAAGTTAGCCCTTGTGACAGGTGCATGCGGGTTCGTCGGTTCACACATGTTAGATCTTTTGATAGAAAAAGGAATAAAGGTCAGAGCGACGGACTTGGAAAGTGCAGATCGCGGTTATGTAGATAGGCTCGGAGTGGAGTTTGTTCCGGCGGATCTTACAAGGAAAGAAACGCTGCGGCCAGTCCTTCAGGAGGCGGATTATGTTTTTCACACCGCCTCGGTTTTCGACTATTCAGCTCCTTGGGATCTTCTATATCAAGTGAACGTGGAAAGCACCAGAAACCTCTGTGAAGTAGCTCTCGAAACTAGCCCAGAGATCATCGTGCATTGGAGCTCCGGCGCGATTTACGGCATTTCGAAAGAACTCCCCACAAAAGAGACTTCCCCTATAGAGCCTTCTAATAATTACGAGAAGTCGAAATGGATGCAGGAACAAACAGCACTTGAATTCTATAGAAAATACGGCCTGCCAGTAACAGTCATGAGACCTGCCACGATTTATGGTCCCCGGGGTAGGTATGGGGCGATGATACCAATTTTTATGTTGGCGAGAGGAGAACTTCCTGCGATTCCGGGTAGTGGGAAAACGATGGGAGCTTTTTTGCACGTGAAGGATGTAGTAGGCTCCGCCCTTTTCTTGGCTAGTAGGAAGGAGGCAGTTGGTGAATCGTATAACGTTGCCGACGACTCTCATTACACAAACGAGGAGCTCTTGCTGTATGCGGCTGAACTTCTGGACGTGAAAATACGCAAATTTCACATTCCAGCTTTATTGATCAATTTCATGGCTTGGTGGTCTGAGTGGAGGGCGAAGTTGGAGGGCAAAAAACCTGTGATTGAGAGGGATGCCGTAAAATATCTCTTCCATGATTATTGGTTAGACAACTCGAAAATAAAGGAGTTAGGCTACAAACTGGTTTACCCAGATATAAAAGAAGGGTTGAAGGAAACCATAAGATGGTACAAAGATGAAGGGTGGCTGTGAGATGGAACCTGCATGTTCCAGGAGCTAGTGTCATGAGCTTCCTTCTTGACCCACTATTTCTAATTGTTATAGGCGTTGCCATAGCGTTTCTAGCTGAAAGAGGTCTTCATAAAATCTTGAGGAATCCGGTACTTGTCTTATCAGTCGTCACTGTCGCCCTCTTCTGGTCCATCAGTGGACTACTATATCTTAATTACCTTGACTTCCCCTGGCTGGGAAAAGCGGGAAGTGGACGCCATTTTATGTGGAACTCGGGCGTAGAATTAATCGGCTTGAAGCCTCCGATAGATGTTTCCGTTACCTATGAGAACCCGTTCTGCACGTTAAATATTGTTGCTGTGCTGCTGTTTGCAACTTATCCCCTCTTTTTATATCTAGGCGTATACGCTGGAAACAAAATCTTCTCAAAATCATAAAAGCGAATGCGATGGAATTCCTTATCTGGTTGTTGCGCGCGAGCAAACGACTCAGTGTTTTTAGCCTAGGTTTATCGTAAGTTCGCTTCGATTTTTCGGACAAATATATTGGCTATTTCCCTACCCTGGGGGTTTCGTTTCACTGAAAGAGAGAAAGGAGAATTGCGTAAAAATGTCTATTCTCTATTCATCAACCCCCAAGTATACATCTGGAGGGAAATATTTAAACAATTCTGTTAAATTCGCTGTATCCTATGCTTATTTTTGACCGAAATCGATTAATTTTCTACGAAGCGTCTCCGTAAATACGACTACTGCGCTATGCGCGCGCACGGCCTGACGTTTATTTCATGTGGATTTCCACGGTGTCGCCGTCTTCGAGGGCAAAGGTTCCTCCAACTTTTTGTGGACTAAAGCGCAGCCGCTTTGACCATACTTTTGCGTAGGAAAACT
>JACUTO010000195.1 GCA_014859755.1 Candidatus Bathyarchaeota archaeon | reverse complement strand
CAACGTAGATCTTCACTGCCTTATCTTCCTCGAAAACATCGGTTAAGGGTTCACGGATCTCCTTCAAGGCTTTCTCTGAAACTTCAAAAGGTCTCTTCGTCATCGGCCGTCTTCTCCAAGGTTTAAACGGCTCAAAAGGCTCAATTGGTTGCGTTGACCAAAACCGTCCCTGAATGATATACCCTTTCCTTCCAGGTTCGTCAATTTGTTTGATGTCCCATTTGCCTTTGAGTTTTCCACTCTTTATCATCTTGTCAATCTCGTTGAACTCTTTCAGGATAGTCTTCATGAATTCACCGCTAAACTCGAAGTCTCCGAAAAATTCGTCAAAATCAAAGAATGCTGTCATCTCAATTTTTCACCTCCCTAAAGTTCTTCCAATTCTTCTAAGGCTTTTCTAAGCCGTTTCAATGCGAAGCTCATCATCATGAAGCCGCTTTCTCCGAACTCTGAACAACGATATCTGCCTCGTCCAATCTTCTCTAATAGTCCCCCTTCCCTCAGTTTTCTTGCGTTCTCCCACACGAGCTTGGGGTTCAAATCTAAGTCCCGCATGAAATCCGAGAAGCTTATCGTCCGATCTTCTTCCTCCATAACCCGTTTCATCATCCGCAAGCGAGTCTCATGTGCCAAAGCGTCAAAAATCTTGGAGAACCTTTGAAAATCCTCTTCGATAGCGTTGAATTCGTTCCTTAGATGCTCCCTCGACCAATCCATAGGCGAAAGTGGTATTTCGAATATTATTTCTCCGTCTTGCACCAACTGGAGTTTCAACTTCATTCAGCTTCGCCTCTTATTACCATAAAGTAATTACCGTTGAGTAATATATAAATGTTACCATAAGGTAATAATACACCTGACCTCAATGCATCTGCACTACTAAACCACAATTATCTAGAGCACGAGCAAAATGCGGTGGCTATCACAACCTTTTTCAACATTCGGAGTCAAATCTTTTTCGCATGCAATATGATGTGCCGGTTTGGAAGCTTTACAACTGATTCAACAGTTATGCCATAATACTCCAAATGCGAATCTATAGGAGTCAGACTAGTAGTATGTACTACTTTAAACCCAGCTTCCTGACTAAGGTTTACAAGCTCCTGACGAGTGAAGGGCGTGTGAGTCTCACTCATTTCTTCTTCCTCAAGTTCAGAATTCAAGGCCCAGATCTTCGTAACAAAATCATAGAAATCGCGTACACTAGTTTCGATCCGACCTCTACCTAAATCATAATAAGTGATTCTACGAGGTTTGAACTTCGACTGAAATTCACGTAGTTTCTCCAGCAATTCCTCAGAAAGTTTTAAGCAAATTGAAGTGTCACCTGGATTAACATGGTCGAAAATGAGGAATTCGCCGCCTTTCTTCAATAAACAGAAAACATTTTGAAATGTCCTAGCTAAAGCATGCGCTCCCTTAAAGTGAAATATCTCATGGAGAACCTGGACAGCGACTACAAGATCGAAGAAGCTTTTTTTCAAAGGCAAGTCCGGTATATCTCCTAAAACTGTTAAAACATTCCTCTTTCTTTGTAACTTACTGAGAAGATACCTCGATCTATCAACACCAACAATCAGTGCTAAAGGAAATCTTTCAGCTAATCGTGTTGTCAGAGCACCAATCCCGCAACCCAAGTCTAGCATGGCTGAAACATCAGGGTTAACATAAGCCATTACAGCTGAAAACCTCTCTTCACGATCAGCCCTCGCAAGAAGTTTAGCCATCCCTCTTTCCTTCGCCGACATCATTTGCCACCAAATCCATGGTTCCAATACCCTAGTTTTGCTGAACCATTAAATTTCTTTTGTTCAACAACACAAGTAGTCTGTTGCAGATTTTCCGCGCAACCTGCCGAAAACAGACCCCCCTATAGTTTTCTGCATAGAAACGTCATTTGGAGCCAAATAGGGCAATCAACATGAATGGAAGAAGAAAATGGCGAAGAAAAAACCGAGAGATGAAGAGCTTTTTCTAATTTGCTTCTTCTATTTTTCGCCAACGACAAAAGTATATTCTTTTTCATAGATTATTTCATTTCCAGCATTTAGGATTCTCATTTTCTTTTCAAAAATCCTCAAGCCTTCTTGGAACTCTTCTTCATCGAGTAGAGTCAGTGTGGAAATGAACTTTTTCCTAATTTTCTCCAAATATTCCTTCATGGAAACCTTGGTGGTTCCTGCAGAAACAACATGGTATCGTGTATTTTCAAAGCCTGCTGACAATAACATGTACTTGAGCTTGGGAACTTTGGGAAATCGTTTAAGATCTATTTGTCTGGTCTTTGGAAAATCCATAATTAAAGATCTTCTAAGCTGTCCATGGGATTTCGTCATTATTACAAATGTGCCGTTTTTCTTTAGGACACGGTATATCTCATCTATCGCTTTCTTCTTGTTAACAATTTGATGGATCACTAAAGTCATAATTGCACAATCAAAATGGGCGTTATCGAAAGGAAAATTTTCTGCATCTCCAATTTGCCACTCAACTATTTGACCATCTTCCTTCATTTTAGCCTTCTTTATCATCTCTTTTGAAGAGTCTAAACCAAATATTACAGCATTAGTCTTTTTTGCAAGAGGAATTGTATAAATACCAGTGCCACAACCGACATCCAGAACTACTGAACTAGTGGATATCTTTCCCAGATCAACAATTTTGGATAAGCAAAACTCCAAAACATTTGGCGGCTGAACCCTAACGTCATCGTAATATTTAGACAACAGTGTGTAATCAACTTTTTTGCTCCGCATTGATTGACAGCCTCTTTTAGAACGTTCTATTCAGATACCTAGATATTACACTGCCTATAACTTTTTATTCGAGTCCAACATTTTAGTTTGCATGGCGGGCAATGACGACTCTGGCCCCGCTGAACCAAAATGATTGAGATCTTGAGTGCGGAGAGCCCGCCTACTATTTTTCTTCTGGTTTTTCCCAAAGTTCAAGCTTTCTTTTCTTAAGCTCTCTTCGTTTT
>JACUTO010000194.1 GCA_014859755.1 Candidatus Bathyarchaeota archaeon | reverse complement strand
CGCGTGCAATTAACCACTAAAAATGTGTTTATAGAAGATCAGGAGAATTGAAAAGTAGGCTAGGAGATATTTGAAACCTCTACTATGTGGCGATATCCCGCGAAATCCCCCTTTTTTCCATGGCGTGTTTCTCTCCAAATCAGTTTTTGTCGCAGCGTGGCACGGTCATTTCTTTTATGAGAGGAACGAGTTTATCCAACTCATCTGTGCTCAGTAACCTATACGATGTGATTCTGCTATTCTTTAAGGGTGTGATCCTGTTTATTGATTCTTCCAAAGCTTTCCATTGCTCGAACTTTGATGTTTTATCTTTCACAAGTTTCGAAGTATCAACCACCTGAATGAATGCAACAGAACTATCCATTTCAATAGGTTCATTCCTTTTTGAATTGTGGATATAGTAATTGGCTAAAGCCGATGTTAGGAATTTCCCACATATCTGTGTCGGCTTAACATTCGATTCCTCAATCTCGACAATTATCCTGATCTTGTTTCCTTTCAGAACAAGAAGGTCGACGTTACAGTACTCCGTTGCCCGGGATTTCTCTGCACTACAGAATAAGGGAATCCGCTGCTTTCCACCACAAGCCTTGTCTCTTATCAAGCTACAGTGAGGTGGCAAGAAATCTTCGAAAATATCTCCTATGGTTTCATGCATAGAACGAGGCTTCCTACTCATTACACATCAACTATATGTTAACAGAGTCCTAGCTTAAGATTTGTGCCCAGCATTTGTCAGCATAATAGTGTGGAGGATGGGATTCGGACCCTCCACCGCATGGAGATATCACCCACTACTCCTATTTCTTCTATCGAGTTGACAGAGAAAGGCACAAAACAAGGCGAGGTTGCCCCAGCCTCGTTAAAATTGGAGATATCTTCCACAAACCCCCATTTTTCTGTTTGTGATATGAGAAACAGAGTTCTCCTCTAGAACCAACTTAAACAAATAAAGCACGCGCTAAACTGATTACCTTAATTCTTTGATATAACTTCAGTTGTTATGTGAATGCGCAACTTTCGTCAATGCACGTACGCACAGTTTCTCTGACCTCAAAAAGTTCCCCTGATAGTTCCAAGAAATCCTTAGTTGAGCCTATGAACAGGAGTTCTCCCGCAACACAACAGTCATCAGCAGGATTCCACTGGATACTATTCCGCCAAGGCCAAAGCAGCCTCCTCCTTCCGAGCACAGCGTTAGTATTGTCACTTAGGTGAGCAACGACATCTTGTGTGCGCACCCCTAGAACACGGGCTAAACGGCTAGCAACCTCCGCCTGCATCGTTCCATCATGCTGGTGGAAGGCAGCCACTGCCCCATCTAGTAATGGTTTGAGTAAAGCTACGAGGTTGGAGACACTACCACTTGGAGCATAGATGGTCATGCTCAGTCCAAACTGCGTAGGCACATGATGTGGCTTCGTGATCAACTCAGTTGACCCGCTCTTCATCCAATACCAGATGTGTGCTGCTGGATTTGGCAACACGGTCATAAATCTTGTACGTATCCGCGCTCTCCACCGCACGAGCGTTTTGGTAGGTATCCAATGCTTGAAACCAGTTTCCTTAGCTACTGACTCATAGTGGTGATAGTGTAGCGCCGGTCTATTCATCGGTCGAGGTATTGCTGGGGGCTGGGAAAACACGCGTTCAAATCGAAGTCCAGCGTTGTCTGATCGTGGGAAACATCCTATACCTACATTATAGAAAAGGATGTTCTCAACGTCGCATCTCTCCCTAATCGGTGATACATATACAGCATGCAAGAGCTGACTGGGACCACAGTAAATTCCTCTAATTGCGGAGCAAATATCGCGGCGTAATCGCTTGAGCCATCCTTCCGGTTCGAACGGCAGTCGCTCTGCGCTCCAGACTTCAACTGACTTGCTTCCTGGTAAGATTACATAGAGATTTGATTGTGAATTCCGTTGCAATACTTCTTCTGAATGGCTCATAAATGATCTGACGGTTTGTCTAATGTTTGAATGCTTCTGCTCTTCAGGAATTTTATCTGCAATTAAGCGATATTTTCCTATGGAAACTCTTCTAAGAACACGAAACTCATTCCGCACATTCGAAGAGGGATTTCCGCCTAGTTCCTGCGGAACCATATCCGCCATCCTAGTCCCGAAATCTTTCCATCTATCACCATATTTTGTCCTCACCCAATCACGGATTTCACCTATTGTTCTTACTCCTCCCAATACTTTGAAAGCTTCGATAATAACCTCGTGCTGGGTTGGCACAACAACACTCTCTGATTACATCAGATTCTTTTCCCTGTCTTAAATCTTCCTTGAAGCAATGCGCGCTAAGACCAGCTATAATTTGTTTTATTGTCGGAAGCCGAAAAACTAGTTCTCAGATGAGCACTTTCCACTCAGGCCCAAATTTTATCAGCTTCTTCTCGCTCTAGCCTGCGACTTTCAGCTCTGTGGACGTATTCAAAAGGCATAGTCGCTCGATGCAAGGCCTCATTAAGAGTAAACAGATCCATAGCGTCTACACGCTCAGCAGCCCCCAATGCCTCTGTGTATGATTTAATATTTCAGGGTTCCTGCAAAAATCCATTTCTCTTGCCTATTTGAATCCAAACATAGGTTTCTATGTTGAAAAACTATAGGGGGTCTACTTTTTTTGTTTGCGCAGAAAAATCGCAGACATCCCTTAGACGTATTTGAAGCCAAAATAAAGGTGATACATAAAAAAAATATAGGGGGCTATTCAATTTAGCAACTGAAAACCTCCCAAAATTAAGTATATTATGATTCGATATGACCTATATATAAGGGGGGTCTAGTCACCGTAGAGCACAAAGACTCCCATAGAGCATAAACCAAGCTTTAACTGGTATCAACAAGTATTAAAGGTGATTTTCACAGAATTATCTTTTGGATGCGTCAAGATTATGCCAGCAAACCTGCCGCCTGAAGCCAAACACAAATGGGCTGAAGCCTCAGCAACAAAAAATCCCAAACAAAAACTTCAACTTCTAAAAG
>JACUTO010000193.1 GCA_014859755.1 Candidatus Bathyarchaeota archaeon | reverse complement strand
TCGGGTTTGGACTCCAACTCTTCGTTGACCTCTTCTATTGTACCACTTATGGGGGCAACTAGGTCTGAGACGGCTTTCACAGATTCCACGGTTCCGAAGGGATCGTTTTGGGTGGTGGTGTCGCCTACGCTGGGAAGCTCGACGTAAACGATTTCTCGGAGTTGTTTTTGGGCGTAGTCGGTTATGCCAATCCTTATTTTTCCGTCTTCGACGCGTGCCCACGCGAATTCTTTATGGTAGTATAATCCTTCAGGCACTTCGTAGTCATCTACTTTAACCAAACCTTTCACCTCATTGATTGAGTAGGATATTTTGTTGTTGTTTATTTTAAAAGGTTAACTGTGGATTTTGTGTGTTATTTGCTTGTGACTATTTCTATGGGGAAATTTTTCAGTTTTTGTGAGGGATGCCGGGAAACTCTGAGTATACGGTATACTTATATACGGTATACTCCTTTTAATGTCTGGGATGAATATGCCAAAAACGAAGGTTACAAGTAAATTCCAAGTTACTATTCCAAAGGAGGTTCGTGAGAAGGTTGGCATCAGAGCTGGAGAGGTTGTTATAGTGGAAAGTGTTAGTGATGAGGAAATTGTTGTTAGGAGGTTTCGAAGGGTGAAGGACCCACTAAAAATACTGATTGGTAAGACTCCTTCTCTTCGCCACGTTCCCGTAGAGGAGCTTGAGGAAAAGGCTGAGATGAGGTAGATTCTTGGTAGCGTATTTTATTGACAGCAATGTTTTCTTCTATGCGAAGATGTTAGATCGTAAGTATGGCGATGCTTGTGCTAAGGTTTTTGATAAAATAGTGAGGGGCGAGTTAGAGGCTGTAACCTCAACCTTGGTTGTCATCGAGCTGGCAAACGCTTTGAGAAAATACGGGTTGAGTGATGAGGTGAAAGACGTTGTCAATGCAGTCTTTTCCTTGGATATTGGCGTCTTTGAGGTTGATTCGTTGGATGTTAGGACCGCTGCTGGCATCTTTAATGAGTTTAGAATAAGTCCGTACGATTGTGTTCATGCGGCTGTTATGAGAAAAGCTCGAATCGTGGATATCATATCTGCGGACAAGGATTTCGACAAAATAGCATGGATAAAACGCCTAGATCCCAAACTTGTGACATGAAAACAATGAAACGGGAAAGAATTTTGAACTTAGTGTGCAGATAGAAGCGTCAATTTTGTGATCCTTTTTCTGAGCACATTACTTGAAAAATCAGCAATACTTTGGATAGGTTGGGCATAGATCACTCCAAACTCCCCTACGTTCTTAGAAGCCGAGGCAAGATAATTAAGGGACATCTGGAATTGGAATTTAAAGGGAGCCGCAAACAGGACAGCTTCGTCTACGTTCCACCTTTATCTCCTGAAAACTCATGGTTTCGCCGTCGAAGTGAAGCATACGCCCTACCAGAGGCTCACCCAAACCTGTGATGATTTTTATGGTTTCCAAAGCCTCTAAAAGACCTAACGTTCCCACAACAGCTCCGAGAACAGGAAATTTCTCCTCTTCTGGTGGAATTTTGGGCAGAATGCATTGAAGGCAAGGTCCCTTTCCGGGAAGTATGGTTGTTATTTGTCCGTAAAGAGCGTAAACTCCAGCGTGCACAAACGGAATTTTTTCTTTTACGCAGGCTTTGTTCAGTAAAAATCGGGTGCGCCAATTGTCTAGGGCGTCGACAACCACCGTAAAGCCTTTGACAAGTTGTCTAGCATTATGGGTTGTCACAATCTTCTGAAGGGCCTCCACCGTTACCTCGGGATTCAGTTGACGAAGCTTTTCGACCATAGAAACGCCTTTTGGCCTCCCAAGGTCATTGCTCCAATGCAAGATCTGTCGGTTGAGGTTACTCAACTCAACAGTTTCCTTGTCAACAACCGCAACGTGGCCTATACCAGCGGCGACGAGATAGAACGATGCTGGACAACCTAGCCCACCAGCTCCCACCACCATTACGCGAGCGTTCTTCAACTTTGATTGCCCGCTTTTTCCTAAGCCTTTAATCCGAATTTGGCGATCGTATCTTTCCAGTTCAGCAGACGAAAAGCTCATGTTCTCTCCCATACTAACGTCTTGCTATAGTTTCTTAAGGTTTAAGGATCAACTCTTAAACGCAAATGACTACATACGATAACCGAGGTTGTGTGGATGAAAGAAGCATGGAAGCATGGTTTTGTTAAAGCTGACGGAATTCGAATGCATTACGTGACCCGAGGGGAAGGAAAACTGTTGCTTCTTCTTCACGGTTTCCCTGATTTTTGGTACGTGTGGAGATTTCAGATTCCCGAATTGGCTAAGCACTTCCGTGTTGTGGCCCCAGACCTACGGGGTTACAATGAAACTGATAAGCCGGAAGGCGTTGACGAATACAGGTTGAATCTTCTTGCAGGGGATATTCTTGGACTTGTTCATGCCTTAGGTGAAAGACGGGCAATAATAGTTGGACATGATTGGGGTGGAGCTGTAGCTTGGTCTCTTGCAGCCTTTAATCCAGAAGCTACAGAGAAATTGGTGATCTTGAATGCGCCCCATCCCAACGCCTATACAACGAAGACTAAAAGTTTACTGAGACAACTGCAGAAAAGCTGGTATGTTTTCTTCTTTCAAACAGCCGACATTCCAGAAGAGGCTTTGAGTCGAAACGACTATCTATTTCTAAAAAATATGCTTCGAAGTTCTTTCGTTAAGAAAGACGTCCTCACAGACGAAGATCTGAAGGTTCATGCAGAGGCGTGGTCAAAACCAGGAGCTTTGACAGCGGCGATAAATTATTATCGGGCTAACATGAATCCCGCCATATTGTTTTCAGAGCGAAAGATAGCTTTTCCAAAAATCAAGTCGCCTACGTTGGTAATTTGGGGAGAACAAGACGCTGCTCTTTCAAAGAATTTGATAGCCGATACAGACGAATTTGTGGACGCCCCCTATTCTATAAAATATCTTCCAAATTGCGGTCATTGGGTTCAACTGGAAGAACCGGAGCTTGTCAACAAATACATACTC
>JACUTO010000192.1 GCA_014859755.1 Candidatus Bathyarchaeota archaeon | reverse complement strand
GTTTCAGCGGCATTGTTGGTCTATTTTTAGGTGACACTATGTACATGATGAGTTTAGCCTCGATTGGCGTTTCAAGGGCGGTTCCTATTTGCTGTGCCTATCCGTTGTTTACAACGTTCTTCGCGGTTCTCTTCTTCGGCGAACAAGTTACATTCTTTCTTTTGATAGGTACGGTGGTCATAATCGTAGGGACGTGGCTGGTCAGCCAAGAAAAGGCTGGGTCAAGCAGCGTGACGAGAAGCGTCTTGTTCAAGGGCGTTTCCATTGCTTTAGCTACCGCAATAGTTTGGTCGGTGAGCATAATCTTGATGGATCGTGCCCTAGAGCTTTCTCAGATGACTCCCATAGATTCCGCTTTCGTTGTAAACACGGCTAGGATGTCAGCCACCGCTTTAGCGTTTTTGGCGCTTTCTCCCCTTATAGATCGACATTTTCGCTTCATGAAACTGAAAAGAAAAACGTGGATTACCCTTGCTTTAGGTGGGATCGTGGCGTTGGGTTTGGGTTGGGTTTTGCTCGCCGTAAGCCTTTCCCAAATTGAAGCTTCTCGTGCCGTTCCAATTTCTTCCGTGTCTCCGCTTTTTGCAACGTTGATTGGAGCCTTTTTTCTGAAGGAAAAGGTCACGGTGAAAATCTTTGCTGGGGCTATTCTGATCGTCTTGGGAACTTCTATAGTGTTTGTTGGGTGAAGTCGTTTGGTTGAGGTTACGTTAAAGCGCTTCCCTCAAAAGCTCCGAGACGTCTTTCACAACAATTTTGTCTTCCGCGTCTAGAACTTTCACCGCATCTTCCAGAGCTGTTACACAGAATGGACAGGCTGTGGCTATAACCTCAACTCCAAGTTCAAGGGCTTCTTTAGTCCTGTTCACGCAAGGTCGATTTTCAGGGGTTGCCTCCTCTGTCCAGATTCTTCCGGCTCCTCCGCCGCAGCAGAAGCTATTTTCTTTTGATCTTCCCATTTCAACGAGTTCTAAACCGGGTATCGACTTCAATATTTCCCTCGGCTCATCGTAGATACCGCTTCGCTTGCCCAAGAAGCAGGGATCGTGGTAGGTGACTTTCTTCTTAATCGCCTTGACGGGTCTAAGCCTTCCGTTCTTGATGGCTTCGGAAATGAATTGAGTGTAGTGCTGGACGTTAAGTCCGATGTCCGTGTAGGGCTTGTCGTTCTTGAAGGTATGGTAGCAGTGCGGTGATATCGTTATAATTCTGTTAAAACCGTATTTTTTGAATAGAGAAGCGTTATGCTCTGCAAGCATCTCGAACAAACCTTTTTCGCCAAGTCTTAGTATATGATCTCCGCAACACCACTCTTCGTTTCCCAACGTTGCAAAGTTGACGTCAATCTTTCTAAATATTTGAGCTATGGACTTAGCGATTTCTTGGTTCCTCGCATCGTAGGATGGAAGGCAGCCTACAAAGTATAGGACATCCGTTTTTTCAACCATTGGAAGTTCTTTGATTTCTAGCCCCTTACTCCAGTCTGTTCTCTTCCCCGGAGACATGCGCACAGGATTGTGATACTTGAACGCGCTGGTCAACACATCTTTAGCAGTTCTCGGCACAAGGACGCCTTCTTCAACTATGAGACCGCGCTCGTTATCTAACACAGTCGCGCAGTCAATCTCTTTTGGACAACTTAATGTACAGGAACTGCATGAGGTGCAGAGCCATATAGTTTCAGATGCTGTTTTCAATCTTTCGCTTAACCCATCATCACGCGTATCCACGATAAACCTATAGTTAGTAGTCAGGCTTGAAGGTCCAAGGAATTTCATGTCTATCGCAGCTGGACAAGACCCATAGCACAAAGAACACTTTATGCAAATTGATTCATCCCAATACTTCTTAAGATCGCTTGGCATTTGAGTAAACTCAGTAGGCTTCCTAAGCTCTTCCTCAGCCCTTATCAAAATCGGCTTAATTTTCACAAACTTCTCGAAGAAGGGATGAAAATCAACGACTAAATCCTTTATAACTGGCAGGTTGGGAAGAGGCTCAATCTCTAAAACGTCCACTCCGAGTTGAAGTACTTGCGTATAACATGCCAACATCGGTTTTCCGTTAGCCAGAATTCCACAACTTCCGCATTGTCCCATTCTGCACGAGTGTCTAAAGGTAAGCGTCCCATCAAGATTGTCTTTGATGTAGAGGAGGGCATCAAGTATGGTCATCCCCGTAAGGATAGGCACCTTATATGTAGATAGGTAACGCTTGTTACGTTCAGGATCGAAACGCTTTATCTTAAATTCGACGGCTTTCTCTTTCTCAGAACCCATAATGAACCCTCCTAGTAAGCTCTCACGGAAGGAGACCATCTGGTTATCGTAACTGGAATATGCTCAAGCCTCGGGCCATCCTTCGTGTAGTATGCTAGAGTGTGTTTCAACCAGTTCTCATCGTCACGCTTCGGATAGTCAAGCCTGGAATGAGCTCCTCTGGACTCTGTCCTAGCAAGGGCGCTGATTATTGTAACCTCGGCTAGGTCCAAGGTGAAGTCAAGTTGCAAAGCTGCTACTAGCCCAGTGTTAAAAGGTCTACTTTCATCTTCAATCTTTACGTTCTTGAATCTCTCCTTGAGGTGCCTTATTTCCTTCAAGGCACTCCGGAGTTCATCACCTCTCCTGAACACCCACACACTCTTGCTCATAATACGCTTCATCTGATTCCTAATTATAGGAACCCTCTCGTTTCCTTCACTGCCCAAAACCTCATCAAAGACTCTTTTCTCCTCTGCTAAGATTTTGTCGCGTGGGAGTTCTCGGAAATTGTTTGATAAGGCATGTTTGACGGCTTCTTCGCCAGCAACGGATCCAAAAGCTAGGCAATCTGACGTGGAGTTCGTGCCGAGCCTATTTGCTCCGTGCACATTCAAACATGCGCATTCGCCAGCAGCGTAGAGTCCTGAAGCCGGCGTTTCTGTCCTTATATTAGCATGGATTCCTCCCATGGAGTAGTGGGCAGCGGGCTTGATAGGTATGGGTTCCTCAACAGGATCTACTCCACCAAGCTTGATTGCAACGTC
>JACUTO010000191.1 GCA_014859755.1 Candidatus Bathyarchaeota archaeon | reverse complement strand
GCACGGACTGCTTAGATGTTTGCCCAATAACAGGTGCACTTTACCTTTCTGATGAGGACAAAAAGGTGCATGTAAACGAAATGTTTTGCGTTTATTGTGGAGCGTGTAAAGTTGTGTGCCCGGTTGAGGAAGCATTGGAGCTTAAACGCACTTCGGTAAGACATACGCCGGTTAGTTCAGGGGCGTGGAACAAGGCCCTAGAAAGGCTAGCTTCACCGATTGAGATGACTAAAGAGTTGAAGGCGAAGGGTTCTCGAAAAGTGGTGGAATCTGTTGAGAAGAGGTTAGGATGGAAGATGGTGTAGATGGCTCAAAAAGAAGCCCAGAAGCAAGCAGAAACTGAGGAGTTACGGATAGGGGTCTTCATATGCCACTGCGGCTTAAACATAGCTGGCGTGATAGACATAAAGGAGCTAGTTGAATTTGCGAAAGCTTTGCCAGACGTTGTCTACGTGAAGGATAACCGTTACACGTGTGCAGACCCTGGGCAAGATGAAATTAGAAAAGGCATAGAGGAGCATAATCTTAATCGTGTCATTGTGGCAGCGTGTTCGCCACGGATGCACGAGCCTACGTTTCGAAGAACAGTTTCTGAAGCAGGTTTGAATCCTTTCCTTTTTGAAATGGCTAACATACGAGAATTCTCATCATGGTGCCATCCGAGCACGCCGAAGGAGGCAACTGAAAAAGCCAAGGACCTAATAAAGATGGCTGTTGCAAAAGCGAGGCTGTTTCGCCCTCTTGAGACAATGGAAGTTCCAGTAACCAATAAAGCGTTAGTTGTAGGCGGCGGCATAGCTGGAATGAACGCTGCTCTGGACTTGGCTGAAATGGGTTTCAAGACGTATTTGCTTGAGAAGGGGGAAAGCATAGGGGGCCACATGGCGCAGCTGGACAAAACGTTTCCAACTCTTGACTGTTCCATATGTATTGAAGGTCCAAAGATGGTTGACGTCGGGCGGCATCCCAATATTGAGATAATAAGTTATGCTGATTTGTTGAGTGTTAGCGGTTTTATAGGTAATTTTAAGGTTAAGATCAGGAGAAATCCGCGGTATGTGATTGCTGAAAACTGCACGGGTTGTGGTGAATGTAGGGATGTTTGTCCGATTGAGTATCCAAATGAGTGGGACATGAGTTTAGGTATTAGAACGGCCATATCTGTCCCATTTGATCAGGCGGTTCCACTCATCTACACGATAAACAAGGATTATTGTATTGAATGCTACAAGTGTGTTGACGCTTGTGGAGCAAGACGTGCCATAAACTTTGAACAGGAACCCGAAGAAATCGAGCTAGAAGTAGGAACGATAATTGTGTCAACAGGTTATGACATTTACTTGCCTTATGACGATCCGCTTTACGGATACGGCAAATACGCGAACGTGATAACTTCCCTCGAGTTTGAAAGACTCATACTTGCTGCTGGTCCAACCGTTGGAAAAGTTATTAGAGCCTCAGATGGAAAGAAACCCCACACCATTGCCTTCATCCAATGTGTTGGCTCACGTGACACGAACAAATACCCATATTGCTCAAACTTCTGCTGCATGTACACCTTAAAGCATGCCGTCCAGCTTAAAGAGAAGTATAAAGAAGACATAGAAGTCTACGTATTCTACATGGATATGCGGAGCAACTTTAAGGGTTTTGAGGAATTTTATCAACGTGCAAGAGAACTCGGTGCAAACTTTGTTCGTGGGAGAGTAAGCCGAGTTTTTGAGGTTCCCGAAACAAAAAATCTGATTATACATGCCGAAGATACGACGCTTGGCCAACCCATAGAACTTGAGGCTGAAATGGTTGTTTTGGCAACTGCAGCCATACCGAGGAAAGGTACAGATGAGATGGCTCGCATACTTAACGTGACATGTGGAGCTGACGGCTTCTTTATGGAAAGCCACCCCAAACTCAAGCCCATAGATGCCCCTACTGACGGAATATTCTTTGCTGGATCATGTCAAGCACCAAAGGACATACCATACAGCGTCTCACAAGGTAGCGGTGCAGCAGGAAGAGCAGCGACTGTGCTTTCGAAGCCAACATGGAAGATTGAGCCGATAATTGCTGTTGTGGACCCAGACAAGTGCAGAAACGTTAAAACGAAATGCGGTATATGCTCTGAAAGATGTCCATACGGAGCAATAAAGGTTGAAGAAGCAAAGCCAGCTCAGGTTAGAGCAGCCATGTGCCATGGATGTGGAACGTGTGTAGCGGAATGCCCAGCAGACGCGATAATGCAAATGCACTTTACAGACGCCCAAATCTTCGCCCAGATAAGGGCAGCTCTCGAGAGCAATCCGGAGGACAAGATTTTGGCTTTCCTTTGCAACTGGTGCAGCTATGCAGGTGCAGACCTAGCAGGCACGAGTAGGTTTGAATATCCGCCGACAATAAGACCTATACGAGTTATGTGCTCGGGAAGGGTTGACCGAGACTTCATTCTAGAAGCATTCAGACTCGGTGCAGGCGCTGTTCTAGTCAGTGGCTGTCACCTGCCATACGACTGTCACTACATTAGTGGAAATGTACAAATGAAAGCCAGGATGGATGCGTTGGCGCCTATGCTTCAAAAACTCGGGTTAAGCCCTGAAAGGTTTCGTGTGGAATTCATTTCAGCCTCTGAGGGCGTGAAGTTTGCAGAAGTCGTTAGAGAAATGACTGAACAAATGCATGCCTTAGGCAAAGACAAAATTAAGGCTGAAAATGAGAAACTGCGCCCGATATTGGAGAAAATGTTGAAAAGAAAAGGGCTTATCTAACCCACATTTGATACAATTGTCTGAGGTTTTGAGTAAAATTTATGAGATTGAAAGAGTAATCGTAGGCTATGCCAAAACAAAAAATGATAGATCTACTCTACGAGCTTATGAAAAACTCGAAACGAAGCGACAGAGAACTCGCAAAAGTTGTGAAAGTGTCGCAACCTACAATAACGAGGATGCGGAAAAATCTTGAAAAAATGGAATACATTCGAGAATACACAATAGTGCCTGCTGTTGAAAAACTGGGATTCGAGCTCACAGCATTAACCTTTC
>JACUTO010000012.1 GCA_014859755.1 Candidatus Bathyarchaeota archaeon | reverse complement strand
AGACGCGGGTAGCCCGTTTAGCTGAATGCCGTCTCTGAACAGAAGGCGGGTTACGTCCAGCACGCCAGCCCAGTTAACGAATAAAACCTTTTTGTAGCTCAACAACTTCAGCACTATTTTTTGCTCGAGCGTAGCCGTCCAAAAGCTCACGATTCAACTCGATGAAGTGGGGTCCCCATTTGAAAATGGAAAGCAAGCGCTCCGCCTTCCCCTTGAAGCCGGCGATGTATAGAGCTGCGGCCAACGCCTCCACCGTGCTTAGTTTGGTGGGCACCCCATAGTTCACGGGATTCGCTGCGATCAGGTAGGGCAAGCAACGGGATGCTCCACGTATGGAAAGCTCGAAAACCTCGTCTGCGTGTATCCAACTGCAGTCTACGGCGGCTAAGCCTCTTCTTTCAAGCCTTCCGCGGTCAGCCGGAGAAAAAGCCCTATCAGAGAAGGGATTTAGGATAACTGCGCCATGAGGCAACCTTCTAATTCGGTGGACAACCCTAACCAGGTTGTGACGCTTAAGCTTCAGCGTAGTGCATTTCTTGGGGTCGCACTGCTTGGCGTGATAGACGCTGATTGTTACGTCTTTACGGTGCACTCTTCCGCACCTTTAAGTGGGACATGGGGTCGTCCATGACATGTGGGACCCATTCAAGAATGTCCGTTGGAATCATGTGGTAACCCTTTTCGCTCCACACAAAGTCTCCGGCAGCGCCGTTAACAAAAGCGCCTGCCACCGCAGCCTCGAAGGGGTCAGCTTCCTGCGCCAAGAATGCTCCAACGATCCCGGAGAGAACATCACCTGTTCCGCCCACAGTCATCCCAGGGTTTCCAGTAAAGTTGAATTTAACTCGCTTTCCATCAGAGATCACGTCCACGGGCCCCTTCAACAGCATAGTTACTCCAAGTTTCCGCGCAGTTTTCTGAACCTTCTCCGCCCGTTGCTCTAGATCCTTAGGCAGCTTCCTTCCAGTCAGTATTTCGTATTCTCCGGCGTGGGGCGTCAAAACGAGAGGAAAGTCTACCTTCCATTTAAATTCGGCGAAGGCCTTGAGTCCGTCAGCATCCAAAAGCAGAGGAGTTTTTTCTTCCTCTATCAGTTTCATAATTTCCTCAACAGCCTCCTTGGTTTCCCTGTGCAGTCCAAGCCCAGGACCCATAACGACAGCCGTCGAAGTCTCCAAATATCGTTTGATGATGGGTATGTTGCGGGAGTTAAGATGCTTCCCATCCAGCTTCACAGTGATCAAGGCGGGAGACATGGATGAAATGGCGCGAGCCGTTTTTTCCGGAGCCGCTATGTAGGTTAAGTCAACTCCCGCACGAAGCGCCGCCATAGCGACGAGGGCTGGAGCACCGGAAAAAACTTCGCTCCCACCAACCACAAGAAGCCTTCCGAAATCTCCTTTGTGGACCTCTGGGGGACGAGGCTTCACGACTAAAGAAACGTCGCCGGGACCAGCAAACCGCTCAAAATCGTTGGGTAAACCTACGTCTCTCACGATAAGCTCTCCAACGTATTCCTCTGCCTTTGTCAATCCCGGCTTCGTCTTGTGAAACGTAACCGTTAGATTGGCCCTCACAGCGTCGCCCAAAACTTCACCCGAATCCGAGTTGATCCCTGTGGGAACATCTACAGAAACGCGGAAGGCCTTCATTTGATTTATCTTTTCCACCAACTGCAAGATCGGCGGCCGTAAGGTCCCCTTCAAACCTATCCCCAGCAAAGCGTCCACCACAGCTTCTGCTTTGACGTCTGGGATGAGGGTGGAATCATAAACTTCATGTAAGCTAATAGTGTTTTTCAGAGCCTGCAGGGCAAGCCAATTCCTTTGCGTCTCCTCGTCAACGATGTCTGAGGATTTTCCAGCAAGTATCACTTCAACCTTAAAGCCTAGGCAGGTGAGGTGGCGCGCTACAACGAAGCCGTCGCCTCCATTTCCCCCTGAACCGCAGAAAACAGCTACCCTTGTGTTTTTAGGCTTAAACCTTGAAGCAATTTCGTCTGCGACGCTTTTTCCGGCGTTTTCCATAAGCTGTAGTCTCGAAACGCCGTAATACTCGGAGTTCATTTCCAAGGCGCGCATGTCTCTACTCGTTATCATCTTATCATCATCTCCTACGACCTCTGCATATAGTTTGTGAACAAAAATATTTTAGGGTATCACGATAATTATAAACTGTGGAGATGATTAGATGCCCATGGCTTTCGTGTTAATAAACACAGAGATAGGGTCGGAGAGCGTAGTTCTAGGGGCACTGAAAAAAATCGATGCGGTGGAAGAAGCCTTCATGGTTTACGGCGTTTACGACGTTGTAGCGAAAGTCAAAGCCGACACCATGGACAAACTTAAGGAAATTGTTACTTGGCGTGTGCGACGTTTAGACAAAGTTCGGTCGACCCTGACCATGATAGTGATTGAGGAGACAAAGTAGTCTCCACCTCCCCTTTTCTTTTTTTATATCCTCTATCTGAAAAACAGCTTCACATCTGAAGATTCTTATCGTCGCAACACTCTAATGACAGGTGTCGAGCGGAAGTTAATGATCAAGATGCACATAGGATTCGACGACACAGATTCTCCTAAAAGAGGTTGTACCACCTACATAGCCGCCCTTCTCGTCGAAAAACTGAGTTCAATAGGCGTTTCCTTCACCGACTACCCCAACTTAGTTCGGCTTAACCCAAACGTTCCATGGAAAACTCGGGGCAACGGAGCCCTTTGCTTGAGAATTAGATGCCGCGACAATCTCGTAGATAAAATCATAGAAAACGTGATCGATGCGATCGAAGAAAACGCCGAGCTAGGCTATGACAGAACCGATCCGGGAGTTGTTTTCCTTTTCAACGAGGTGCCTCAAGAAATCAAAGACTTCGCAAAGAGAACAGTGCAAGGTGTGGTGGAAATGAAGGAAGCCTTGAAGCTCATTAAAAGGTTTAAGGCTGAGGCAGTGGGCTTCAAGAAGGGACGAGGAATTATTGGGGGCTTAGCCGCCATCGGAGAAGACCTAAACAGAGACCACACCTACGAGATTATAGCTTACCGAACACCGAAAAATCGTGGCACACCTCGAAAAATACAAGCCTCGTCAGTCAAAGAAATGAATGAAAAAACCTCTCCCCTCGCCTTCAACAACATAGACCCCGAAACAAGTCGAATCCTCATAACCCCTAGAGGACCAGACCCCATCCTTTACGGTATCCGAGGGGAGAATCCCGAAGTTGTTAGACTAGCCCATGAAATGATTCGCCGAGAAGAACCTGTTGAGAGGTGGATGATTTTTCGCACAAACCACGGAACCGACGCCCACCTGCGAAAAGTCAGCTCGGTTGGCGAAATACAGCCCTACAATCCAGTGGTTGTTCAAGGGGTCGTGGCCAAGGAGCCTAAGGTCATCCAAGGCGGGCACGTCATCTTTTCAATCAGAGACGAAACTGGGGAGGTAGATTGCGCTGCTTACGAGCCTACAGGAACTCTCTGCGAAATCTCAAAAAACCTGAGTGTTGGAGACCTGATAGAAGCTTTCGGAGGTGTTCGCCCTTCTTCGTCGAAGCATTCGACCACCGTCAATCTTGAGAAGATGAGGATTTTGAAGCTGGTTCCTAAAGCAACTTTCTTTAACCCAGCTTGCCCCGAATGCGGAAGGCGAATGAAGTCTATGGGAACGGGAAAGGGGTTCAGGTGTAAGAAGTGTGGCTTTCGCTCCTCACAGCTAGGGAAAGTGGCAGTTAAAGGAAAGCGGGAACTTAAGAGGGGACTTTACATCACGTCTCCCAGATCTCAGAGGCACCTGACAAAGCCGTTATGTCGTTACGGAAGAGAAAAATCTAGGGCGCCTAAGAGAATGATCAGAGATTGGCACTTTCCGTGAAAGCTGGAGGACTCATTGTCCTTCTGCCTTGAACATTTCACAAAGCATCTCGTAGAGTTCTTCTCCACCCTCAACTTTGGTGAAGAGGTCCTTTTCCGCCTTCAGGATTTTCCCCACGGTTTCGTAGGTTCTCCTCCACTCCAGCTCCTTCCATATCATTCTGAAATTTTTCAGTTCTATCCATGCTCGAAATACCAACACAAGGAACATAGCCAAGGTAACCAACAGGTTGAGCAGATATATGCTTAACAAAGCCTCCAACTACATCACCATCAAAAGTTGCTTACATGCTTAAACCGAAGAATATTGAGGCAAGATAAACTTAATTGTTTATCCATTCATCCGCTACTTCTTGAACGTAAAATAAGCCGTGAAGGCAGCGACCAGAGAAAGGAAGCCTATGAGGATATAAATTACTTGTAGACCAAAAATGTCTGCGCAGACTCCTGAAATGTAAGGGAAAAATGAGCCGAAACTCCATGCAACGGCGAAGAGAATTCCATACATGAAAGCTCTTGCGCCCAAGGTTGTTGATCTAGCAATGACGGAATAGAAGGAGGGCCAAACACCCAGCATGAAGAAACCTATTATACAGATCATACCGGATAGGAAGTAAACATCACTTATGTAGACGGAGACCATTGATAATACCCCCAGCATAACCATTTCAGCGGTAACCGTGTTTTTTTCGCCAAGCTTGTCTATCAAGGTTCCTCCAACAATCGATCCAACCGTGCCTACGACCATCATCAAAGCGAGTATAAGGTTGGCTGATTCGATGCTTAGGCCAAAAAAGTCTGTTAGGTAGGTTGTTGTAAAGGAAGATGCAATTCTGTAGGAGGCGGCGGCAAGACTCATTATAATAATTACCGGAATTAATGTCCTGACGATCGTTTTGGTAGAGTTATCCGTGGCGTTTGAGTGGAAACCTTTCTTTCGAGGTTCTTTTATGATTAACGGTAATATTACGGCGACGATGATGGCGATTAGGCCCCATAACACGAAGAGGCTGCGCCATCCCAAAAATAAAACTAGGAAGCCTGATGTTGCAAAGGCTACGGGAACGGCTATGTCTCCTGCTGCGCTTCCCAGTCCTAGGGCTTTACCTCTATTCCCAGATTCAAATGCATCGGACAATAGCGAGTAGCCAATTGGATGAAAGACGCTTCCTCCAATTCCCATAAGGCATGCGAAGGCGAGAAGTTGAACATAGTTGGTAGAAAAGCCTATGAGGATAGCTCCTACGCCCAGCGTTGTCAAGCCCAAGAGTAGAAAGGTTATCCTATTCCATCGATCAGCAACATACCCTGTGACAGCTTGTAGCGATGTCATAAAAAAGGCGGATGCGGTAATTACAGCCCCTGCTGCAGCATAACTCAAATCGAATTCTTTTATCAGAATAGGGAGAACCGCTGGAAGGAGAGTGAGGGGAACATCGTTGGCGAAGTGTGCTATAGAGGTGGCAACCGTCACCCCCGAGCGAGCGGTTAATTTCCTCAACAACTTCACCTTCTCAACGGAAACTTTTTAGCCCTTATCGAGCAATCGAGAGACTTAAACGTTTGCCATCTTTAACCCTTTTGACAGTAAACTTAAATGCCCTCTGCTGGAGAATGTAACGGCGTAAAAGGGGAAAAAATGAAGTTCTCGTTCATAAACCCAGGTCCCAACCCGGAACTTCCAATCGAAGATACGAAGAAGATGGTGGGTGCAGCCCCTCCCTTAGGCATGCTATACATAGCCACAATTCTGAGAAATGAGGGAATAGAAGTTTCCATGATAGACGAGGCAGCTCAAGGCTTTTCCATGAAAGACACGGTTGACTGGGTGAAGAAAGAGGACCCTGACATCCTAGGTTTTTCTACATGCAGCAGTTCAGGCCGCAAAGCAGCGATAATTGCGGAAAAAGCTAAAGAGGAAAACCCTAACATCATCATAGTTTTTGGTAATTTTTTCGCCACCTTCAACGCTGAGAGAATTCTAAAAAAACATCCTTTCGTAGACGTGATCGTTCGAGGAGAAGGAGAATACACCAGCCTTGAACTGGTAAAGTGCCTGGAGAAAAAGGGAAACCTCAAAGAAGTGTTAGGGATCACCTTCAGAAAGAAAAATCGGATAATTGCAACTCCGGATAGACCGTTAATCAAGGACGTTGACTCCATACATTTCCCAGATCGTGAACTGTTAGACGTAGAATATCACAATACCACCGCCGGAATAAACGTTGCACCAAAAAAGTTTAGCAGCTTCGTTTCTTCCCGCGGCTGTGTTTTCCGGTGTCGTTTTTGCGGATGCCGAAGATTAGCCCGGAACCTCTGGAGGTCTAGGTCTGTGGAGAATATACTTGAAGAGTTGCACCTTCTGGCTAGCGAAGGTTACAAGCAGTTAATGTTCGTAGATGACAACTTCACTTTGAACCCGAAAAGGGTGATCAAGATATGTCAAAGGATGAGGAAAGAGAAAGTGGACATAGAATGGATTAGCGAAGGAAGAGTCGACCAGTGTCCTTATGACATGATACGGGAGATGGTGAAGGCGAATTGCAGAATGATGTATTTCGGAATCGAAAACGCCAATCAGAAGGTTCTAGATTATTACGACAAACGAACAACTCCGGAACAGGCAGAAGTTGCGGTTAGAAACGCCAGAAAGGCTGGAGTAGACGTCATAGTCGGCTCCTTCATATTGGGGGCTCCCAACGAAACAAGGCAAGAACTCCAAAACACCCTAAAGTTTGCAGAACAGTTGAAAGTGGACATCCCACAATTCAACATCCTCGCCACCTTCCCTGGCACTGATATCTGGGATGAACTCAAAATGAAGGGGGTCTTGAATGAAGATCAATATTGGGAGACCGGGGTTTTAGTGTCTGAAGTTTCTCCTGGCACCGTGCCGTGTGAAGAAATCGAGCGAATGATCCATGAAAGTTATCGGCGTTTCTTCATTCGCCCAAGCTACATCTTGACGCAGTTGCTCAAATTTTCAAAAAGTTCCTATCGACTTAACCTTCTAGTTAATAATCTGAAGCGGATTGACACTATTGCCGAAAGCGTGCGTTTAGTCACCTAACACGTTTCATAAGGCGTCTCTGCGCCGCTCTTCTAAATTCACGTTCTGTAGTCCAGAAATCACAACAAATGGCTGCCTTGTCAACATTTATTTTAACTATTGATTGTTGTTTCACAAGAGCTTTCTGGCTATAGACTTACCGAATTATGTTACACCTCAAGACAGATGCAAGAAATGAGAGGAGCAACGCATCCGATGCCCCTTCCGAACCAAAAGACCGTTGAAAAATATCGGGAAGTCAGCGAGAAGTTGGCGAATCCGTCTTTGCTTTCTGAACTGAGAGGTCTCTTTGAGAGAAGATATACTCTAATGGAGTTGCTAGAGTGGCTTCATAAGAAAGTTGAATGGAGTAAAGGCGACATAGTTCGCCACAACGACCCCATGGAAATAATAATCTACGGTAAAGGAAGATGCGGAGAGTTTGGCATCCTTTTCACTGCCCTTTGCCTAGCCCACAACTACCGCGCCAGATTGATCCTCGACATGACTGATCACGTATGGACAGAAGTTTGGAACAACGAACAGAAAAGGTGGATTCACGTAGACCCTTCAGAGAAAAAAATCGATGACCCCTTAATGTATGAAAGAGACTGGAAGAAAAATCTGAAAGAAATATATGCCCTCGAGAATGGCGACGTAGAAAATGTAACAAAACTGTATAAAATGACGGAAAACTAGGACGAATGCAAAACCAGACCTTGCTGGCTAGAATGATGCGAGAAACTATTTCTGTCAAAAACAAGCAGTCTCAAAAAAGCTTAAACCTTTTTCATGGAAACATCGCGGTCATCGCAGTGAGCAGCGGTGTCAAAGGTTTCGGAGGAGGACTCATAAGCGCCTACGTTTCCCTCTATTTCGTTGAACTTGGTGGAAGCCCCATAACGCTCGGATTAATGACGGCAATGACATACGTGATTGGATGTGTCACTTTTCCTCTAGGAGGCTTCATAGCAGACTACTACGGCAGAAAAAGAATCATGGTTCTAACAGCTTTTTACAGTGTATTCTTTCCCTCGCTTTATGCAGTCATACAGGACTGGCGCCTATTCGCCGCGTTAAGCGTAGTCGCCGCGTTCGGTTCCATATCTAATCCAGCCTCCCATGCCCTAGTGGCAGATTCGATTTCTCCTGAAAAACGAACCACGGGAATAGCTTCTCTTCAAGTAATCTCCTCTCTTCCGGTAATAGTAGCCCCCCCGATCGGAGCATGGTTGATTCAGAACCATGGTTTGCTGGATGGCTTTAGATTGGCGTGCATGTACACCGCAGTCACTGCCTTCATTTCGGCTTTCATCGTCTTCCTCTTTCTCAAAGAAACTCTACAACGTGGGCTCACTGCAAAATCAAATTTCTCAAATCCTATCAAACTGAGAGATACTATGAAGCTTCCGCGCCCGTTGCCAACCAGCCTGAAAGCGCTAGTGCTTTCATCCTCCCTCATAGCATTCGCCAACGGAGCCGTAGGACGATATTACGTTCTCTACGCGTCCAGCGTTATTGGGCTTACACTGATGGAATGGGGCATAATTACTAGTCTACAACTTCTGGGAACTGCCTTAAAGATTCCTGGAGGAAAGCTTAGCGACAAGTCTGGGAAAAGAAAGATTATGATAGTCTCGGTGTTAACGTGTGCCCCTTGCACCATACTGTTTACGTTGTCCCGCTCTTTCCTTCAAGCCTTAACGGTCGCCCTTCTTCTCGTAGTAACAGGAATATATTATGCACCAGCCTATGAGGCTCTTCAAGCTGATTTAACGCCCAGAACAATGAGGGGACGAATAACGGGGCTCTGGCAATTAAGCAGCAGCCTCTCAGCAGCATCAGGCACACTTACGGGTGGCTTTCTATTTCAGACAGTTGATCCCACCTTGCCATTCTATCTGTTCACTGCCGCAGAAATAATAGCAGCGTTCTTCCTAATCAGCCTCGTGCGAGAACCCGAGAAAAAAGAAATCTAATCACACTGGTGCGCGCATTCCGTAAAAAGTTCATATATCTGAGTTAGCATAAACGTCTGATCATCATTGGGAGTTTGTTAGTGATGACGGAGCCATTAATTTCGAGTTATAAAAAACTGCTGGAAAAAGTAAAAGGCATTCTTATTCTCCAATCAGCAGCCTCCGTTGTCCATTGGGACATGGAAACAATGATGCCGCCGGGGGCAATTAATCTTCGAAGTCAACAGCTTGCTCTCCTCAGCCGAATTGAACATAAAATGAGCACAGACCCGGAAATTGGAAAACTACTAGAAGAAATCATGAAACGTCCGGAATATGATAGGCTGAACGCTGTTCAACAAAGAAACGTCTACCTGATAAAGAAAAACTATGATGAACAAACCAAGCTGCCTGAAGACCTTGTTGCAGAAATAGCAAAACAGGAAGCCATCACCGTTGACGTATGGAAGAAAGCTAAAACAGCCAAGGACTTCTCCATGTTCAAGCCCAAGCTTGAAAAACTTGTTGATCTAAAAAAGAAGGCCGCAGAAATCTTGATGGCAGTAAAGGAGACCGCAACACCCTATGACGCATTAATCGACATTTATGAGCCGAAAATGCCATCAGAGACCATCAACAAAATATTTGGAGAATTAAGAGAAGGCTTGATTTCTCTAATCGAAAAATGCGAAACAGCCCCAAAGCAGCCAGACGTTTCCATACTCAAACACCGGGTTCCCATCGATATGCAACGTAAAATCTCCAAAACAATCGCCGGGTTCGTCGGATATGATATAGAGTCAAAGGAAGCTAGGGGCAGAATCGATGAAACCGAGCACCCCTTCACAACGGGCTATTATGATGATGTGCGGGTAACAACTCACTATTACGAGGAGAACTTCACATCCGCTATATTCTCCACACTGCATGAATGTGGCCACGCTCTCTACGATCAGAACTTGAATCCTGAATGGATGTTTCAGCCAGTTGGAACACCATGTTCAATGGGTTTCCACGAGTCCCAATCACGTTTTGTGGAGAACATAATGGGGCGGTCTCGTGAATTCTGGATCTACTTTCTACCGAAATTAAAGAAATTTACAGGCAACGTTCTTTCCAACGTTGATTTAGATGCCTTTGTCTTTGCCCTCAATCAGGTTAGGCCCTCCAAGATTCGCGTTGAAGCAGATGAGGTTACCTATGGTCTTCACATCATCATAAGGTTCAACCTTGAACAAGACCTTCTTGGCGGCAAAATCACTGTGACGGAGCTTCCAGAAGTATGGAACCAAAGTTACAAGGATTACCTTGGCGTGGACATCGAAAACGACTCTGAAGGCGTGATGCAGGACACACACTGGGCCAGCGGCTTGTATGGTTATTTCCCAAGCTACACCCTAGGCAACGTCTACAGCGGACAAATCCTCGCTGCGATGGAGAAGGACCTGCCGGAATGGAAAAACCAAATCGCACAAGGCAGCTTCCAGGACATAAGACAGTGGCTAATCAAAAACATCCACAGCTACGGAGACCTCTACGACCCCTCAGACCTGCTAAAAAAGACCAGCGGGGAAGAACTCAGTGTCAAGCCATACCTTAATTACCTAAACCAGAAGTATTCAAAACTCTACAGCTTTTGATAATCGTTCTGCGCGCATAAAGGGTAGGTCTGAAAGTAGATTATTCTCCCTATTCCACTCATAAGATAACCTTTCAAACTTCGAATGGATAGATTAAGCATTTATTTATGACTTGTTAAAGTTTGTCTGGTGTCGTTGTTGGAGTTTGAGGGACGCGATATTATATCGATTAAGGATTTTACCCGGGAAGAAATTGATTACATCTTGAAAATCGCTGGCGCGATGGAGCCCATCGCCAAAAGCGGCTCAGACATGCTTCACGGCAAAACCTTAGCAACCCTCTTCTTTGAACCCAGCACAAGAACTCGCCTAAGCTTTGAGGCTGCCGTGCACAAACTTGGAGGAACCGCCATTGGTTTTGCTGAGCCGAAAATCGCTGCGATCAAGAAAGGTGAGAATCTTGCGGACACTGTTCGTGTTGTTGAAAACTATGCGGATGTCATTGCGTTAAGGCATCCGCTGGAGGGAGCAGCTAGACTTGCCGCTGAATTTGTTCAGGTACCGGTTATTAACGCTGGTTCTGGAGCCGAGGAGCATCCAACGCAGGCTTTGCTAGATTTGTATACTATTTTGAAGGAGAAGGGTCGGATTGATGAGCTTAACGTCACTTTGGTGGGGGATCTGCGGTATGGGCGTACGGTTCATTCTTTGGCGTATGCGTTGTCCCTCTACAAAGTGAAGCTGTATCTGGTTTCGCCTGAGCTTCTTCGGATGCGGAGGGAGGTTTCAGACGCCATAAAAAAGAAAATAGAGATCGTGGAGAAAACCGGAATCGAAGAGGTTTTGCCTGAAACGGATGTGCTCTACGTGACGCGGATTCAGGAGGAGCGGTTCCCAGATCCAGCTGAATACGCCAAGGTTAGGGGAACCTACAAGATTGGCTTGGATACGCTGAAGGATGCGAAGGAGGACATGATTCTTATGCATCCGTTGCCGAGGGTTGACGAAATAGACGATGAAGTGGATGATACGTCGCATGCCAGGTATTTCCAGCAGGTTTGGAACGGCATAGTCATGAGAATGGCTCTCCTAGCCCTCATCCTAGGAGCAACAGAATAATCTCAGCGTTTTCTCCCTAATGATTCTGAAAGAAAATATTAGCAAAGTTTACAGAGCAGTTCTGTATCTGTCCATAAGTTCCTTCTTTTTCGCTTCGTTCCATCCGCTCACTGCTTGGTAATAGCCTGTTACCCTAGACCACCATTCCACCTGCGAGGACCCACAATGGGGACACTTCTCGTAGATGGGCGACGTAACTTTTCCACAGTTGCTGCAGATGGTCAAATCCTTCGTATAAGCGTAGTAGCCCACATTAGTCCGGGTGGCTATTCTCTTAGTCATTTTGTAAAGAGCCTCAGAATCAGGAGAAGCATCTCCAAGCCAGACATGAAGCATGTCTCCACCGTTTAAAAGCGGGAAGAACTTCTGCTCTGTGTTTATCCGGTCAATCAAGCTTATTTTAGCTCCGACATAGATGTGAGTTCCGTTGCTATAATAAACAGGAACGTCCTTCGCCCCATCAGCAAGTAGAGACCTAGCTTCTCCCATGTTTCCCTTGACTATTTTCTCTGCTTTGTTGCGGTAATCGTCTGTTAGGAGATCCGCTATAGCAAAAGTTTGAGCCGTAGACTCAGCTGGCGTTCTAGCCAAAGCAAGTTTGAGGCCACTCTTCTTTTCCAGTGCCTTCTTGTACTTTTGCATCTCAAGAATCAATTTAACAAGAATTCTAACAGCCTCAGGATTTTCATGAAGCTGGTAGCCGGTGTGCCACTGAGCCATTTCGTTTCCGCCCACAAGAGCTATTGTAAACGTCAGCTCGTTGAAGTCTACGGCTGGGGTTCCTTTCTCACCAGTTTTTGGATCTAATGGACGTTGAGTGGCGAAAGGTATCCGATTGTGTTTTAACACGAGGTCCATCCATCTTCTTTTGGCTTTAAATACTTCAACGGCTAGATCCATCTGTCTGCGGCATTCTTCGAAGAGTTTCTCGTCGTTTCCGTTGGCTTTGTAAGCCATTCTTGGAAGATTTAGACTTACAACCTGCCAACTCCCCATGGTAAAATGTTTCCCGCCATTGAAATACAGCTTATCCTCGAAATCTGGACTATCCTCTGGAGTTTCAACAAAACAGTAGGCACAGCATTGGTAACATGACACGCCTTTGCCGTAACCTCTGTACGCTGGCATCATATTGTCAAAGTATGGTATTCCAAACTTGGCTACAACGTTATGAACGTCAAGCCAGAACTCGTCGTATGCAGGCTTGAGAAATTCAGGGCTTATAACGTTTTCTAGTTTCGGGAAATTGAAGGGTTTTCCCCAATAGTCGCCTTTATAGGCTACGTCGTAAAGCGCCCTGAACATGAGGCGGACTTCGTCCTCGTATTCGCCGTAGAGGTCTGGTCCAACCCGTCCATGCTTCACTATGGGAACTTTTCTCCACAGTTCTGGAACTCCCGGCTGTACCTGAATGTTGCTAAAGACCAGCTGCCCGCCCCTAGCCACGTAGGCCTGAGTATACTCAAAGAACATCATCTGCATGAGTTGCCTAACCTTCTCATAGTTTAGTCCTCTCATGTAGGGGGCGAGGAAAACCAAGAAATTGTAGAAGCCCTCACCTCCCGCGAAGTTTGTCTGAGCAGAAGCTAAGATCTTAGCGGTGTGGAGAATCGCAACCTCAGGATGCTTAGCTGGGCCCGCAATGCTCGTCCTTGTGCCGATTCCATCCGGCATCAGGCCGTAGTAAAAGAAATAGCGGAGGTCCCAATCTTGGCAGAAAGGTCTCGTTCCAAAATATTCTAGATCATGTATGTGCAAATCTCCTGACAGATGAGCGTCAGCGATTTTCGGAGGCATCAACAGCAGGTATTCTTCTCCGGAAACCCAGTCCGCCTTCCTCTTGTGCGAGGTTTCTGGGTTTGGCTGAAGATTCGCGTTTTCAGTTGCTTTAAAACCTTGTCCCATATCCATTAAGTAGGCGTCGTAAACTGGCGCTCCTACCCTAGTTAATATGTTCCTGTAAAGGGCGTAATCAGGTTTTTCTTTCGATTTGTCGAGTAAGATGTTGTTTACCAGCTCCCGTATGAGGGGGCCGCTTACGAATTTAAGCCTCAAGTCAAAGATTTTCTTTTCAACATTAACCGCTATTTCTTCAGCCTCTTCCTTACTTATGGGCCTCACTTCATAGAATTCCTCGGCGAGCTTTGTCTCCGTTAAGAGTTGTTTCACGACGGCGCTCCGATTCCACGGCACTATGAAGCCGTCGCTTCTTCTAACCATCGGTCGAATTTCTTGAGTCAATTCAGCTTTGCCTCTTTACATACCCTTCAAAATTTCTAGGAGTTTAGTGTCAATCAGTCCGTCGCCGTCGAAGATTTGGTCCTCTGTATAAACAGTTCCTTCAACTTCTAGAGCTGGCGCCGACAAAACCACAAAGTTTCTCATAACTAAATCCGCCATAACATCTACATCTTCCAGATTTTTTTCCTCAAAATCCGCGTTTTTGTTTTTTAACCATTTTTTCAGCATTGCGCATTTGGGGCAGCCGCTAGACGTATAGACTACTATCTCTTTAACCCGTAGAGGACGCTCGAGGGAACTGACGGAATCTCCTGAAAATCCCATGAAAACACCTCGTCAATGGGTGAGATAAAGTCTTATAGAAGATAATTCTACTTTTAGATTTTTAGAACAAATTGTATAAAATTTTGTATAAAAATCTATCCTGAAATTAACATGTACGATACTCGCCTACTCAAGGCGGAACGCTGAGCTGGAAACCAAAAAGATGAGGGCAAATGTTTCGCTGATACACGACTGAAGCAATGCAGCATATTAACTGATCCACACGACGGACACCTTGCCAATATCCCATAAAGAGTCTTTTGACAACTTGCGCAATAAGCGAGATGCCGATTGAAAACGTAAAGCCCAACAGCATAGGTTCCAGCGATTTCTTTAGTGACAGATAAAAGTTCATTGGGATCTTGTTCCGAATCTGCGAGCTGTATGACAGCTAGGTGGCTCCCCGGAGTCAGCTTGTGAAATCTCTCCTCAACGCCTAGACGTTCCTTCCAAGGAACATCAGCTTCTAAAGGCAAGGCAACCATGTCCGTGTAGAATGGTTGTTCTCTGGTGCCTTGAGCACGAACCTTTGCCCACCCATATTTTTCTGCATCCAATTCCGCCAGTCTTTTTGAAGCGTCTGCGTTGGGCACCATGGCGAGGGATGCCCGAGTTTCAGGCTTCTTTGCATACCTCCGAACGTTATGGGAAAGATACTTCACGATTTTCTCAGCGAAATCCAGAGTCTCGTCATCTTGGTGCAGACCTTTTTCGAAGAACGATTCGATGGTTTCATTTAACCCAACGAAGCTGACGAGACGAGACGCATTTGTAATCCTGAAGTATTGGTCGCCATCGGCTTTTTGTGTGAGGAAGGGGAGGAGGTTCTCCCTTGCACGTTGTTTGATTGTTCGATATTTTATCTCCAAGGCCCGTAATGCCATTTCCAGCTGTTCGTCTAATAGTTTAAAAAAGGGGGTTTCCCTTCCTTTCGCTTCGTATGCCACCCTAGGCAAATTTATTATCACGTTATCGATGTTCCCCGTTTGCAGGGTGTCTAGTTCCCAGTCTCCTTTCCAGTCTGTGGCAAATCTACATCCTGTCGCCGTGTAAGAGGCGTGCATTTGTTCTTTGGGACAGAGGTTTGCGAAATACGGGAGGCCTGTTTCAGCCGCGAGTCTGTGGGACTTAAAGAGAAGGTCTTCGCATTCTTTGTTTTTGAGCACTTCCGGCCGTATCTTTATGACTAAACTAGGGTTGAAAACTGGTTTATGCTTGTCGTCTTCAAACATGACTTCTAGGAGGAGGGAGGCAAGACGACGGCTTTCCTCAACAAAATCCGTGTAACAGCCCATTTTTCTTCCACCGGGTCCAATAGCCTCTTTTTCTTCTAGAAAGGCAGGAACAAGGAATTCTAAACCCAAGGAAGCCCCTACAGGAAAGCCTTCATTTGAAAGGGACTGATTTAAATTGAAGACAAAGAGGCGTAAGCCTTCCCTGATTCTTTCCTCTGGAAGACCTTGAGAAAAGGGTGCCAGAAAAATGTTGAAAAAGTCCAGTGCTTGTTCGCCGGATATCTCTGTGGCGGCGATTTTGAGAAGGTTAGCGGCTGTCAAAAGCGCGGCTTCGAGACTTTTGGGTGGAAGGTATGATAGTTCTCCGGAGTTAATTCTTCCAAGGCTTAATCCATGTTGAAAAAAAATGCGGAGGTTATGCATGAATTCGTTTGGTTTTAGAACCCAGGTGCCAAGGTTGTTGAGGTGGAGGGCTCCGGAGAGGTGGGCGTCGGCGATGTCTCTTGGAAGCACGTTGAGGAGAGTGTATTCCTCGATCACGGCGTCGCCTGCCGCTTTATGAACTGCTTCTACGCTTTGGGATGCGGCACCTGTCGACCTTATCAATTGGGTGACGTCGAAAACTGGGAGTCCTAAGCGTGTGAGTTTGTGGCGATATTCTTCGAGTCCTTTTTCAACTAGAAGGGCGTTGACGATTTCCCGTATGAGGGGAGCGGTGAGGTATTTTGTTCTGATTTCTGATAGGCGTTTTTCTGTTTCCCGGGCGATTTTCTGAGCTAGGTCTATGGGAACATTCGCCTCTTTTACTAAGGATTCAACGATTTTGTTTTTGTCAAACTCTTCTATCGCCAAGCGTGAAGTTCGAACAAGTATTTTTCTTCTTTTGAAAAAGCGTTGTTCAATGTCTTCTGTGAAACCGATCACGTTTCGGCCGAGGTCGGTGAGGCGGTATTCCTTCGTTTCCACGTCGGGTTCTATAAGGTCGGCTTTGAGGAGGTATTTAAGGTGGTAGGCGAATCTGCCTGCGTCTCGAGTTGGGTTGAGCTTTAGAATTTTCATGAGTTCTGTGTAGGATTGTGGTCCCTTGTCGAGGAGGATGTTTAGGATTTGCATTCTCAGGGAAGATGACGCAGCTTTGAGCACCCTTAGACCCGATTTTCGTCGTCGAGGCATATTTTGTTCACCATGCTTAGCCTATTATAGTCTAGTTTAGTTTAAAAAATTAGAGGAAGACTTGCGATGGTTTTATCCTTCCTAGTATCTAGATCTCCTAGTTTTTCTTTATATGCTCCAAACATTTATCGGCGCAGTTGCGATACATGAATTACCTTTCGAGAGAGAATCCTTATGTAAAGCCTGTTGCATGAAAGATGTTTGAGAGGGGCCGTCGGCTAGCATGGTCTAGGCTCTGAGCCTCGGGCGCTCGGGACGGGAGTTCGAATCTCTCCGGCCCCACCAAAATCTAGCAGTTATTCACACAAGTCAAGAAGTTGGATGGATACTTTGTGTCTTCAACGAATAGCGTAGCACACCACTTGATTTAAGCGTGGAATAAGGAATGTACATTCTCCGATAGCTTTTCTCACTACACCACGTTGCAACAGGCATACCTCTTCTATTGAAAAAATCTACAATTCCATCGAAGAGTTCAGGTATCTTGGATTGCCCGAATTGTATTGCGTTATGATCTATCCATCCGTCGCCGTCGATAGCTCCTGCGACGTAAGCCGCTGATAATCTTTCTTTGGGAGGTTTCTTGCTTAAAGCACTAAAAAGCAATTTGCTGCTGGCTTTTACTCGTAAGCACTTTCCTTCTGTTATTATTGTTGGACTAGGCCCTATGGCTTTAAGAATTTGCATGCACTTTTTTGCAATAGGCAAATCATACTTTTTGTTCAAGCTTATCTTAACGATGTAATGTTTTCCGTACTTATCTTTGCTAATGGTCTTATTTCCATCTGCGGAAAACAAACCTTGGAGCCAATGCCCGTCTTCCTGAGTTACCGCCTCCAAGTCTATGGGTTTTATGCGAGGTTCTTGACGTTTGTAGTAACTTACGGTGGATTTTGCGATCCTTATTCCCCAACGCTTTCTAACCTTCTCCTGAATCTTTGTGTAAGACAATTTTTCTGCCTTAATGAGCTTAATAGCCTCTTTTGGAAGTCTTCTGCGTCTATGCGCCACTTTTCTGGCTCCTTTTTAACTCTTTTACGGAGCCTCGTTAATATATCTATGGTCATATCTTTTAATGTATTGGAATGAGGGAAAACCGGATTGGTTTGGAAAGAAACGGTGATGTATGAAATAAGAAACGGAAACTTTAGTTGTACATTCAATTTAAAGCTTCTTGAGAGGGATTTCTGGTTACATTTCAATAAACCAAGACAAATATTCATTTATCTATAGCCGCACTTCAATCTTAAATTTCCCAGACACTTTATTTTTGCAAATTTTCAATGCCTTAGGTGTGGAGAGTGCTGCAACCACGAGAGAGCTGTTTACACGGAAGATATTGAAAGATGGATAATGGATTTGAGATTTGACATACTTGAACACGTTGATTGCTTTGACAAGAATGATTGGTGTATTAACCAGATTAATTTAGAACCTTGCGATGATTGCGACCATACAATAAAGGAGATAGTGACCATTCATTGGAGCGGAAGATGTCCATTCGTTAGAAAGATGAGGAATAAGCCCTACTACAAATGCAGAATTCATGATACAACGCCTGAGGAATGTTCTGGGTATCTTTGTGAAAAATCCTTATCCGTTGCCCATATTAATTGGGATGATGTAGAGGACTTAATACAAAAAATAGGTATTGAACGATTTGAATCTATGATAAAGAGGGAGAGACTTTAGGAAATCTCTGAGATTTAGGCTCTCGGGACCCCGGTTCGAATCCGGGCGGCCCCACCAACTCATCATTCTTGTATCTGTTTTAACTTCTCATGTAGTGGTGG